>SVSK01000061.1 GCA_015064345.1 Oscillospiraceae bacterium
CAATGATAGCGTACATAACCTTCCCCACAAGGCAAGATCTTCGCCCGGATGTATTTCCAAGAGAAAACTTTTTCACCGATATCATCAGCTTCCTGTATGCCTTTGACACAAGCACCGGAGTTTGTCCTTCTCTGCACTGCGCTTATTCAATAGGAATTGCATCGGTTTGGTTTAAGGAAAAATCCGCATCAATGTGGACCAAAATTTTTGTGCTCATATTTGTTGTATTCGTGTGTCTCTCGACCATGTTCATCAAGCAGCACTCCGCAATTGATTTCTTCGCCGCACTTCCCGTTTGTGTTGTAGCCGAAATAGTCGCTTGCGGATCATACTGGAAAGAGCGATTCAGTCGAAAGCGTATAAGTGAATAAAAATTAAAGCTCCATGTTCATTCACGGAGCTTTTTTATGTATTTCTACTGTTTCTTTTCAAATGCCCTCTCCCAATTAACGGTAAGAAGACAAACGGTAAGTACGATTGAGCTGAGTGTCCAAGTAATCGGATAAGCCCAAGATATCATCTCAAACTTCGGGATATAGTGCAAAATGGAATTTACATATACAACTCTGACGCCGCACCAGAACATAAGCATCGTTATCATTGGGATAAAGGATTTGCCGCATCCGCGAAGCACTCCCGCCGCGCAATGTGACAGAGCCAGCAGGCAGTAGAACAAAGCAGTTATATGAACGTGGGTTATACCGTATGAAAGTGATAGTTCTGAATCAACGAATATCTTAAGAAGTGACGGTGCGACAAAGTAAAGGAGAACGCCAAGAAGTTCTGCGGTAACAATACCAAACAACATACCGAACACAGCGCCCTTTTTCGCTCTCTTGTGATTTCCCGCACCGAGATTCTGGCTGACGAACGTGGGCAAAGACATGGACATGCTCATTATCGGCATGAACACGAATCCCTCTATCTTTGAGTATGCACCCATGCCCGCCATTGCATATTCCTTAAAGAAATTGATATTTGTCTGCACCGAAATATTGCCGATACTGATAACCGCATTCTGGATGCCTGTGGGAAGTCCTTGCTTTATTACTTCCCCCATCATCCGCCCGTCAAATTTCAGTTTTCTGAAGTCAAGTC
Source organism: Oscillospiraceae bacterium (assembly GCA_015064345.1). GTDB lineage: Bacteria > Bacillota > Clostridia > Oscillospirales > CAG-272 > UMGS1696. The sequence continues at coordinate 1,099 of SVSK01000061.1, forward strand.
GGGTGTAATCGTCAATTCTCAGCATGCGTATAAGGCAAAGGACTACGCTGAGTCCCTGAGATATCACTGTGGCGATAGCTGCGCCTGCAACACCCCAATCAAACACAGCAACGAACAAAGCATCGAGAACGATGTTGGTAAGTGTTGAGATGATAAGGTACAAAAGAGGCCTTGCGCTGTCACCGAGAGAACGCATTATGGACATGCAGATGTTATACAGTATAACCGTGGACACGCCGCCAAAATATATGCTAAAGTAGCTCATTGACTGAGGGAGTACTGTTTCGGGAGTGTTCATCCATCCGAGGATATGGGGAATGAGAATGAGTCCGATAGCAGTCGCCGCGACAGAGGAAATAAGAGCAAAGAGGAAGTTGGTGTGTATCGCTTTTACAACGTTCTCCCTGTCCCCTGCACCGTAATATTTGGAGATAATAACACCGCCGCCGATAGATATACCGTTAAACAGCCCAACGATAAGGAAAATAATATTTCCCGCAGAGCTTACTGCCGCAAATGCCGTGTCGTCAGCGAACTGTCCGATTACCCAAGCGTCCGCCATGTTATAAAATTGCTGAAGCAGCTGACCTATGAACATGGGAAACGCAAAGATCAAGAGACTCTTTACGATCGATCCCTCAAGAAGATTGACTGATGATGCGACGAAAGACAAACGTCCTTTCTTCAGGGTCATTTTCTCACTCCCTTCGACGTAATTACACATATTATACTACGTCTTACCCCCATTGTTCAATAGGCAGAACGGAATTATTTATTCATTTATTGGAGAATGTCCTCTCTTCTGTTCATTTTCAGTCTCACGAGCCTGTCGGAATTAAGTTCAAACTCTCTCATTCCCACTCCCGTTATCCGTCTGCATCCGTATGTCGTGTAATAATATCTTCCGTCGAAAAGGTCTCCGCACGAGGTGTACACAGTTTGCACCCTCTTTCCTTCGTCGGTTATTATACAGCCGTCAGGTACTGAAACCGTATCCGTAATGTGAAAGAATCTGCTGATTTTTTCGTCATCGCTACCTGCCCCCTCGGTGTGACTCAAGGCAAATACCGCTCTCACGAATCTTGATGACGATGACCAGTCTCCCGGAAGTCCCACAGCGCCAAGTCCGCGAGAGTACGGAGACAGCTGGATATCGGGACAGAGACTGTTTACGGGATTTTTAGCGTCAAGATGCATATGCTCAGCAAGATTTGTCATGTGATATGGGAAAGGCGGGCTGTTGGTCATAACTCCCACTTCATTACGGTATATCCGCGTTCCCTCTTCCGTTGATTCTACAGTTATTGCACGGTGACGGTCTGCAATCATCCAATGAAGCGGTGTTGACGGCATTGATAGGGAGAAGCTCTCGTCTGTTACCGTCGCACCGGTAAGCAATTTCTCTGCGGCGTCCACGCTCTCGCACTGTCCGAGGATCCACGGAATAAGCTCATAAGACGCCACACTGTACCCCTCATCCCGCCTCTTGTGGTACTTGGCGAATCCCGGGAAATTCAGCGCGGCCATACCAACTCCTGCTTCATTTATTCCGTCGTAATACAGCGGAGTGCTTCCGCTCACATGAGCCATCCCAATAATTGCATAGTGTTCGGAAGTCCGCGGAACGTGCAAAAATTCTAAAGGAAACTTTCTCGGTGTCAGTACGATTTCTTCATCCAGAGAATATTCGAGATCAAGAGTTCTACCGAAAAGCCGACCCGTATATACAGCAGTACACATATTGCCTCCATCGTTTTTTGCTTAGTGTTCGCAGATTTATGGATAGCAATACAAAAAAGCAGTAATTAAACTGCTTTCTGTTTTATTATTTTTGAACCTTGGGCTGGTAACGGATCTCGCTTACGGAATACACCGTAACGAATGCCTTGGGATCTGTTTTTCTCACGTAGTCCATCAGGCGTCTGAACTCCTGCTTGTCAACGATCGTAATGACCTCCTGGCGGGTAGTCTTATCATATGCACCGATGATTTCGTTAAGAGTTGCTCCGCTGTGAAGCTCGTTTAAGATAAAATCAACTATTTCGTCAAGTTTAGGAGAGATGATGCAAACACGTCTCTTGATGTTAAGGCCGAAAATGAAGTAGTCCACCAGAAGTCCGCCGAAATATGTTCCGAGGATACCGATTATTACGGATTTTATATCATAGCACACGATCGAGGACAGAGCAATAATGATACCGGCAACTGCGCTCGCTTTACCGAATTCCATTTTGAGATGCTTGTTCATGATCTTTGCAACGATGTCAAGTCCACCTGATGAGGCATTGCGGGAAAACAGAATAGCCATCGCTATGCCCACAACAAGAATATAGCAGATAGTGTCGATAAGCTGGTCATCTGTAAGAGATTTGAAATTCGGGAAGATACCCTCAAATATACCGATGGAAACAGGAACTAAGATTGCACAGTAAATAGTCTTTGCTCCGAATTCCGGTCCCACAAGAATGAATCCGAGGATGAGCAAAAAGATATTCAGCAGAAGTGATATTACCGACACGGGAAGCGGAATAAAGTTACTCAGCACCATCGCAAGAGCTGAACCGCTTCCGACTGCAACGTTGCTTGGCATCATGAAGAAGAATATGGCCGCACCCGCAAGAATCGAGCCGAACGAAATAACAAGATAGTCCTTAAGAAATCTTTTAAGCATATGTATTGTTTCTCCTCAAAACAGGTTGGTTCTTTCTTATAAAATCTTCTCGCAAACAAAGTAGTCCGCGCCGTATCTGTAGCACTCGCCGATAAATTCAAAGCCGAGCGAGCGATAGGTATTTACTGCGGGCAGATTTTTCTTTGCGGCAAGCAGGTGAATCGAGGTTACGCCCTCACTCTTCAGCTTCTTCACAAGCATTTCAGTCATAATTCGAGCATATCCCTTGCCTTGGTGATTGGGGTGAACCGCTACTCTTGACACTTCCCTGTGCGTGCCGTCGTTTATTTTCCAGAACGGAAGGTCATCGTCCTCCGACACGGGTTCAACTGAAATACAGCCTACCGTCTCACCGTCAGAGCGCAAAATATAGAGACATCCTGCCGCCTCATCCCGTTTTGCGTCTTCAAGTGTGGGGTAATTATCGTTCCACACGGAAAACTCCCCGCCCTTAACGCTTTCATATATGTCTGCAACCGTCTTTACATCAGTTTTCGACGCTTTTATCAGTTCCATCGTTTTCTCCATAATCGTTCGCTCTATTTCAGCACTTGCTTAATTATCCAAAGCTGAAGTCGTTTCGGAAGTATATTCAGCATAAGAAGAAGCGGGTTTCTGTTTATAGTGTACGCAAATCTTGGATTTGACTTACCAAGCATCTTTACAACTTTCTTACCCAGTTTGTCCGGTGTAATATTTCGTGCTTCGACTCTTTCAACTATGCTCTTAAAACGCGCCGCGTTGCATGAGTACAGTTCAGTTTTCTCCACAAATTTGTCAAGAGCATCTGTTGATACCCCAAGCATGTCAGTACTAACTGCACCTGCACGCAGAACGGAGACAGAAATACCCAGAAGTTGAAGCTCCATTCGGAGTGAATATGCATATTTGTCAAGGGCGCTCTTTGTTACCGCATAGATTCCCGTAAACGGAAGCGGATCGAGAGGAGCCAGCTCACTTGTGGTGATAACAATACGGCTACCGTCACCAAGAAGGGGCAGAAATGCCTTATTTACAAGAAATGCACCGCGCAGATTCACATCAAGGATCTTATCAAACGCACCACTCTCCATTTCAACAAGAGAGTCGAGCATGTATATCCCCGCAAAATGCACCACCGCGAACAGATTGTCAGTGTATTCCATGGTTTTCTCTACCGAACGGACCACAGATTGCTCATCCGTCAAGTCGCAGACAAGAGGAATAACGTTCGGCGTGGCTTCATATTCGGTTCGGTCGAGAGCGAAAACAGTATATCCGCGCTCTGTCAGCAGTTTTACCGTTGCCTTGCCCATTCCGCCTGAGGCGCCAGTTACAAGAATGTACTTCTTCTCCATAGCTCCACCGATACAGTTAAAATTCACCGAGTATTAGCTCGGTTGTCTCACGGTACAATTATATTATACCGCCGCGCAAAAATCAAGTGCCATTAATGTATAAAATACCCCGGGGCAAGAAAAGTGTGCCTCGGGGATTATCTGTTATACTATACCCATGCAGATTTCAACAACAAGAGCAACTACTACAACAAGTGCGGAAATGATGAACCCGTGGATCATTGGGCGTATACCCGCTTTTTTCATGCTCTTGAAGGATGTGTTGAGACCTATTGCCGCAAGAGCGCAAACCATGAGGAATTTGCTCACGGATTTTGTTTCTGAAACAACTGCCGCAGGTATCGGGAACACACTCGCAACGATTGACATTGCAAGGAAACCGAGAATGAACCAGGGGAATATCTTTTTAATACTGAAGTTTGCCTTAAGCTCTTCATTGCTTTCTGCTTTTGCGGCAGCTTCCTTACGCTTAAGGTTAAGCTGGATAAAAGCAAAGGTGATAACTGTTGGAATTATCGCAAGTGTTCTTGTGAGCTTTACCATTGTTGCAAAGTCACCTGCCCCCTCGGAGAAAGCATAGCCTGTTGCAACAACTGATGAGGTATCGTTTACCGCCGTACCTGCCCAGATTCCGAATGCCTGATCGGTCATGCCGAGTGCTCTGCCCATTATTGGGAACAGCACTATCATCGCCATGTCAAAGAGGAAGGTTGCTGACATTGCGTACGCCACGTCGTTGTCGTCAGCATCAATTGTGGGAGCGATAGCAGCTATAGCCGAGCCGCCGCAGATACCCGTGCCCGCAGAGATAAGGTTTGAAAGCTTCCAGTTGAGTCCCAGTGCCTTGCCGATGAAATATCCGCCGCCGAAGCAGGTCAGGAGAGTGAATATCATTACCGTAAGAGAAAGTCTGCCAACGTGAAGAATAGTTGTGATATTCAAGGAAAGTCCGAGAAGGATGATGGCAAACTTAAGTATCTTCTTTGAGGTGAATTTGATTCCTGTTTTCAGTATATGGGCTTTTGAGATGAAGCTGTTTATTATCATGCCGATAAACATAGCGATCACAGCAGAACCTATAACGTGGATCGGGAGCAGACTTTCGATAAAGCATGCAAGTGCCGCTATGGCAACGGAGAGAATAATGCCGGGGAAAAGCTTAAGAATTTTCATGAGGATTCTCCATATATTTTTGATATTTTTACCGATTATAATGTGGGCAATATAAAAAAAGACTCGCTGCCGAATGGTAATATTAAAACCATTTTGAGTGGGTCAAAGCCCAACAGCTCGTCTTCAGTAAACAGTATAGCACCTCTCCCTGAAAATGTCAATACCAATTTTTCACTTTCTCCTGAAACCGATGCTGATAGCAATGGAAACGAGTTGAGCCTTGCCGTTCAAAATTGCATTATACCACACTCATCCCCAAAACACAAGCATTATTGACAGTTAAAAAAAGATAATTTTACATACTATTTTTGTAGTTAAAAGTAAAAAATGCTATTGTATTGTCTTGCATTGTGTGATATAATACAAAAATAAGCAATTTTATGTAATTTGGGAGGTGACCCCATTGATATTCGGTAAGCATATCAATAAGTACTACATCAAGTATGCGCCTATGCTTCTCTTCGGTCTCGTCGCTCTTGTTGCTGTTGACTATCTCCAGCTCATCATCCCCAACCTTTATCAGATGGTCATCAACGGCATCAACGACGGTCACGTAATGATCGACGGTGTAAAGCATACCTTTGATTTTGATTTTCTTCTTGACCGAATTTGTTTACCCATGATCGGCGTTATTTTTGCACTTGTTGCAGGCCGTTTCCTCTGGAGAATCATGTTCTTCGGTGCCAGCAAAAAGGTTGAAGAAGATCTCAGAAACAAAATGTTCGACAACGCAAAGAATCTCAGCCGTGAATACTATCAGGTAAACAAGGTGGGCAATCTCATGAGCCTTTTCACCAATGACCTTGATACCGTTGAAGAATGCTACGGCTTCGGCATTATGATGTTCTGCGATGCAGTCCTTCTCGGTGTTCTTGCTATTATCAAGATGCTGAAGATGAACTGGATCCTCACGCTTCTCTCCCTCATTCCAATGGCATTTCTCCTTGCATCAGCTACAGTTGTTGGCAGATACATGATGAAAAAGTGGGATATTCGTCAGGAAGCCTTCTCGCGTCTCTCCGACTTCTCCCAGGAAAGCTTCTCCGGAATTGCAGTAATAAAAGCCTTTGTTAAAGAAGCAAAAGAGCTTATGGCATTCAAAAAGCTGAACGTGGAGAACGAAAACGCGAACATTGATCACACTCGAGCCTCGGTTCTCATGCGTATCATGGTAACCTTGTTTGTGGAAAGCGTAATTTGCGTTATCCTCGGCTACGGCGGATATCTTGTATATAACGGTGTGTTCAACGCAGGTCAGCTTGTAGAGTTTATCGGATACTTCAACTCCGTAGTATGGCCCATTATGGCTGTCTCCGAGCTTATCGACCTTACCTCTCGCGGCAAGGCATCTCTCACAAGAATCAGCCAGCTCCTTGATGCAAAGCAGGACGTATGCGACAGAGACGGTGCTCTCCCTCTCAATGGCGTAAAGGGTGACATTGAATTCAAAAATCTCACATTCCGCTATCCCGACGGCGAATTTGATGCGCTTACAGATATTTCATTCAGTATAAAGGCTGGAGAAAACGTAGGCCTTGTCGGTAAAACCGGATCGGGTAAGACAACGCTTGTGGATCTCATTCTCCGTACATACAACGTCCAGGACGGCACACTTTTTATTGACGGGCATGACGTGAATGACATAACAATTCACTCCGTTCGCGAGGCTTGTGCTTACGTTCCCCAGGACAACTTCCTCTTCTCCGACACGATTGAGCATAATATCGCATTCGGTATTGAAGATTATGACCACGATACTATCAAAAATGCCGCCAAGCTTGCGGACATCCATTCCAATATCAAGGATTTCCAGCTTGGCTACGATACAGTTCTCGGCGAACGCGGCGTTACGGTATCGGGCGGTCAGAAGCAGAGAATCTCCATCGCAAGAGCGCTTATAAGAAACTCCCCCATTCTCATTCTTGATGACTCTGTTTCCGCAGTTGACACAAAGACAGAAAAGACCATTCTCGAAAATCTCCGCACTACAAGAGAAGGCAAGACCACCATTCTCATTGCCCACAGAATTTCCACCATCGAGAAGATGGACAAGATCATCTTTATCGATGACGGTAAGCTTGCGGCATTCGGAACACATGCAGAGCTTTACGCTACTTGCCCCGAATATACAAAGATGGTAGATTTGCAGAAGCTTGAAGAAGAAGGAGGTAGCAACTGATGCGTGAATATCTCCCCGTCATAATAATCAGCGCGGTAATCGTGCTTATTACTATCGCTTTCCTCGTGGTATATGCTCTCGAGAAAAATAAAAAAGAGAGCATGGGATTTGATCGTCACATGAATGACAGAGAAATCGTAAAGCGTCTTCTCAGATATGCAAAGCCCTACACAGGACAGTTTATCCTTGTTATCCTTATCATGCTGTTCTCCGTCGTGTACGATATTGCCTCTCCCCTGCTCATCGGCCATATTGAGGATACTGTAAAGGATACCTTTGAGTTCAGTTATCTCATTTCAATCGTTATCGTTTACGCGGGTATTCTCGTAGTCAGCCTTATCTGCACCTATCTTCAGGCGATCATTTTGCAGAGAATAGGTCAGAAGATACTTTCTCAGATTCGCCTTGACGTGTTCACTCACATTGAGTCTCTCTCTCACGAGCAGCTCAACAACATCCCCGTAGGTAAGCTTGTAACCCGTGTAAGCAATGACCCTAACGCAATTTCCTTTATGTTCACCAACGTTCTCGTAACCCTTGTCAAGAACGTAATGGTAATTTTCGGTGTTCTCGGCGCAATGCTTGCACTCAACTATATGCTTACCCTTGCAGTTGTGGCGTTCGTGCCCTTTATTGCAATATTCACTGTAATATTCCGTAAGTTCTCACGCAAAGCACACCGCGCCGTAACCGATGCAACAACAGACATCAACACATATCTCTCCGAAAATCTCTCCGGTATTAAGATCACACAGATCTTCAACCGTGAAGGCAAAAAGATGGAGGATTTCGTCAAGAAAAATAAGGCTCTGAAGAAAGCAAAGATGGCGAGAATGATGGTGTTTGCCATCTTCCGTCCTCTGATGTACATGCTCTATATTTCTTCAACCATGCTTCTCTTCTACTTCGGCTCCAAGGCGAGCATTTACGGCACTTCCGTATTCGGACAGGTTGTAACCTCCAGCGTTGTAGTGTCGTTCTATATGTTCATAACACGCTTCTACAACCCCATCCAGACTCTTGCAGAGCAGTTTGACACTCTTCAGCGTTCCTTCGCTTCTGCGGAAAAGATATTCACCATCATGGATATGGTACCCGAAGTGGTGGACGAGCCTGATGCAATTGAGCTTGATGAGATTCGCGGCGAGATCGAGTTCCGCGATGTATGGTTCTCATATAAGCCTGACGAATGGGTGCTCAAGGGCGTTTCGTTCCACGTTGAGCCGAAGCAGACTGTTGCGTTTGTCGGCTCTACAGGCTCGGGCAAGACAACCATACTCTCCCTTATCTGCCGAAACTACGATATTCAGAAGGGTCAGATCCTCATTGACGGTATAGACATCAAGAAGATCAAGATCTCTTCCCTGCGCCGCCACTTCGGACAGATGCTTCAGGATGTATTCCTCTTCTCAGGTGACATTCGCTCCAACATAATTCTTCGTGAAGACGGCATTTCAGACGATGAGGTAATGGAAGCGTGTCGCTACGTTAATGCAGACTCCTTCATCAACAAGCTTGAGGGAGGTCTTGACGAGGTAGTGCGCGAGCGAGGCAACAACTTCTCCGCAGGTCAGAGACAGCTTCTCAGCTTTGCAAGAACGATCATTCACAAGCCATCCGTTATCATCCTTGACGAGGCTACGGCTAACATTGACACAGAGACGGAGCTTCTTATTCAGGACTCACTTGAAAAGATCAAGAACATCGGAACAATGCTTATCGTTGCCCACCGACTCTCTACAATTCAGCATGCTGACAACATCATCGTGCTGTCACACGGAGTTATTGAAGAGCAAGGAAATCATCAGGAACTGCTTCGCCAGAAAGGCAGATACTACAACCTCTACACTCTGCAGTTCAACAAGCAGCAGCTCATGGGTTGATCATAATGACACAAAACAGTCTCGGGACTCAGGTTTCGGGACTGTTTGTTTGTTTTTTACGAAAGCACTGAACCAAATTGCTCTTTTTGACAACTATATAAGTAAGATACATAAGAAACGGTTTAGCTCATATAAACAAGCGGTTGATTGACTTTCGAGTATTAATGTGATAAAATGTTGGTAACAGTCCCAAATTTCCACTAATAAGCAGATAAACCGACAGTTTTCGAGTTCATTGCAGAAAGAAGGGATGAAAATGAACAAAAA
>SVSK01000062.1 GCA_015064345.1 Oscillospiraceae bacterium
GGCTCACCGCCTTCGAATACTGCTACGCAAGAGTTTGTAGTACCTAAATCTATACCAATGATTTTTGCCATTTGAAAATACCTCCAAATATTATTATTTTATCCGTGAATTCACGGTAGATTTACTTAGTTTAGCTTATTCTTTGTTTTGTGAAAGTTTTGATCAAACTTTTTCAAAAGTTTGCGGGTTTTTAGGGCAGAGCCCTGAATCGATGACCGCAGTAATCGAAATACCCAGGCGCTGGAAAAAGTTTCTCTTTTGCTTCTTTTCTCTTCGCTAAAAGAGAAAAGAAGATTTTAACGCTCAGCTTTTAATTCGCAACCTTTACCATTGCATATCTGAGAACTCGTTCTCCATACATGTAGCCCTGCTGAAGAACTTCTACGATCTCGCCTTCCCCAAAGCTTTCGTCCTCAACGTGGAGTATCGCGTTGTGAATGTTGGGATCGAACGTCTCGCCTGCTGCACCGAACGCCTTGATGTTCATCTTTTCAAGGGTTTCGGGAAGCTTTGAGAGGATCATCTCCAGCCCCGCGGCTACCTTTTCTGCGTCCCCGCCTGAATACTTTGCCGCATACTGCAGATTATCAAGTATCGGAAGCAGTCCGCTAAGCGTTTCTGTAACCGCTTCGGTGTAAACGTTCTTTCTCTCTGTCTGCGTGCGCTTTCTGAAGTTGTCGTATTCAGCAGCCAGACGGAGATATTTGTCATTCGTTTCGTCCGCTCTTGCCTTTTCCGCTTCAAGTGCCTGCTGTGCTTCTTCAAGCTCGGCTCTCAGCTTCTTCGAGTCAGACTTTTTCTCTTTCTTCGTCTCTTTTGATTCCTCAGCAAGAATTTCTTCCTCAGTTTCCTCAAAATCGATCTTATTCATGTTCTTTTCTTCTGCCATTATTTTCTCCGAATCAATGCTATATGTTATTTATATTCTTCGCCGTGTCGTTTATTTCCGTCAGCCAGCAAATCGGTAACACCTCTCGTCACGCTGTCGATGGTTGCAATAACCTTTCTGTAGTTCATTCGCGTGGGACCGATGATTCCGATCGCTCCGACCGTCTTGCCGTTTTCCACGATTGCTTTGAATACGAGTGTTGAGTTGTCCATGACCTTTACAAGGTTTTCTCTTCCTATATATACCTGCACTCGGTCATCCGCTCTTGCTTCACCGGACAGCACCTCAAGCAGCGTGTCCTTCTTTTCGAAAAGTGCCAGCATGTCGCGCAGTCTGTCCATGTCGTAGAACTCGGGATAAGCCAGCAGCTTGTTGATTCCCTCGAATCGGATGTCGCCACCGTCGAACGCAGATATTGTCTCGCACACCGCCTTAACCACAGGGGTTACAAGATACTCGTATGCGCCCATCATTCGTTCCATTTCCATAATCAACGGCATTGTGAACTCGGAGTCCGTAATTCCCGTCGCCTTTCTGTTAAGCACCTCTGCGAGAAGCACGGTCGCCTCTGCGGGAATAGGTCTGTTTGAGCGAATGTACTTTGTCTTGACCATACTGCCCACCAGCATAATCAGCATAGCAGTGTAATCGTCAAGCCGCATGAGCTCGTATCTGGCAACGGTTATGCGCACCATCTTGGGTTTTATTGCAAGTGCCGTATAGTTAGTAAGCTTTGCAACAAGGGAAACCGCCGTCTGCATTATTGCGTCAAGCTCTGCCTGCTTCTGTCTCAGTCCCGACTGCAGTTCTGCTATCTCACTCTGTGTCAGGTTGTATCTGTCGATGAGAGAGTCTACATAGAATCTGTAACCTATCTCAGAGGGAATACGTCCTGCCGAGGTGTGGGGCTGTTCGAGGTATCCCATGCTCTCCAGCTCTGCCATTTCGTTACGGATAGTAGCAGACGAACATGATATCTGCTTATTCTGTGTCAGATATTTACTTCCGACAGGCTCGCCGTTCTCAATATGTGCATCAATTATAGCCTTGAGTATGAGTTTTTTTCTTGCGCTGAGTTCATCTCCGCGGTACACTCGTCATGCCACCTCCTGTTTTAATGATTTTCAGCTTGCTGTTTAGCACTTATATAAGCCGAGTGCTAAACTACGGTATTAATGTACCACTTTATGGGGGTTCAATCAATAACAATTTTAGTATAAACTGTGAATTTATTGTGAACTCGGCTCAAAAAACAAAAAACGATGGAATTTTGTTAGCATTCCACCGCTTTGTGTTGCAATTTTTTGAAGTTTTATCTTTGTCTGCGCCGTCTTACAGAATCGACCCCGAGCACCATCAGCGCAGTTCCCGAGATCACCGCAAGTCCGAGAGATATTATAAAATTCCACTCTCCCGTAACAGGCGCACCGCCGCTTTCTTCCCCATCGTCAGGCAGGATTACAGGCTTGTCATCGGTCGCATAAGAGCTGTCTGCAAGCTCACCCGTTTTCTCTGTATATCCCACACCGTTTACTATGTATATCTCTCTTACCGTAGCGCCAATCTGTCTGTACTGCAGGCCCATACCGCCCTCGCCTATGACCAGCATACTGTCGCGCTCGATAGTGTATGCGCTCATACCGGATTCAATGATAATGTGTCGCAGGATGTTGTTTTCAACGGGAATTATGACCTTGATCTCTGCCCCCGCCGCAATTCCTTCCGACAGAGCCCCGGGGATCTCACCGAAGTCATCAATAGTACCGTCGGAACGGAACACAAGAGAAGTGATATTAGTCGGCTCTTCCCCACGGCAAGTGAGCATAAACCCAATATATCCGCGCGGATTGGATGTATCGGTAAACTTAAGGGTAAACTCAACTGTATAAGTGGATCCGTGTTCGACTTGTGGAAGAATCATATACACCCTTCCGCTATCTTTCGTCTGAACAGCGAAATATTCCCCTTGGCATCCGTATTCCGCAGAAGTTGAGCTGAGTGTGCCAAGCTTAATTCCGCTATTCTTGAATTCGCCAATATCAGCAAAATCCTGGTGGTACAGTACCTCACCTATCGCCCACTCACCTTCAGCCGCAGATACAGATACAGAAAAAACAGCCATCAAAGCCGCAATAATCAAAACCAGTAGCTTTTTCATGACTGTCCCCTCCATAATGACAAAATTTTACCTGTTATTATTATATTACACCGTCCCCACTTCCGTCAAGGGAATTGCGGCAATTTTTTCTTCCTTGCCACATTATTTTACATGAAAAAAATACCGCCATCCCTTTGGACAGCGGTAAATTTGTTATGTACTTGAATTAGTGGATTACGCAGCGCTCTGTATCCTTGTCGAAGAGGTGAACTCTTTCCATATCGAGAGCAACGTTGATGATGTCGCCGGCTCTTGCTGTGGAACGAGCAGATACTCTTGCTGTGAGGTTTGTCTCTTCTGCTACGAGGTAGAGATAGATTTCAGCGCCCATAAGCTCTGTAACTTCTACGTCTGTTTCAATGATAGCATCGGACATAGCTCTGAGAGATGCATCGTCATCGTGGATACATTCGGGACGAACACCTGCGATCATTTCCTGACCGATGTAGTCCTGAAGAACTTCTGCATTTGCCTTTGCTTCGGGAAGCTTGAGGGAGTTGGAACCGAATGTTACGTAAACACCGTCGTCCTTCTTTTCGAGCACGCAGTTGATGAAGTTCATCTGAGGTGTACCGATAAAGCCTGCAACGAAGAGGTTAACAGGGTTATCGTAAAGGTTCTGAGGAGTATCAACCTGCTGGATGAGACCGTCCTTCATAACAACGATACGGGTAGCCATTGTCATAGCTTCTACCTGGTCGTGTGTTACGTATACGAATGTTGTACCAACTCTCTGGTGGATCTTTGTAAGCTCTGTTCTCATGGCTGCACGAAGCTTAGCGTCGAGGTTGGAGAGCGGTTCGTCGAGAAGGAATACCTTAGGGTTACGAACGATAGCACGTCCGAGCGCAACTCTCTGCTTCTGACCACCGGAGAGAGCCTTCGGCTTTCTGTCGAGAAGGTGTGTGATATCCAGGATGCGGGCAGCTTCTTCTACACGGCGCTTGATCTCTTCCTTGGGAGTCTTGCGGAGCTTCAGACCGAATGCCATGTTATCGAACACGGACATGTGGGGGTAAAGAGCGTAGTTCTGGAATACCATCGCGATATCGCGGTCCTTGGGAGCTACGTCGTTTACGAGTCTGTCGCCAATGAAAAGTTCACCCTCTGTGATCTCTTCAAGACCTGCGATCATACGAAGAGTTGTGGTCTTACCGCAACCGGAAGGACCTACGAGAATCAGGAATTCCTTGTCCTTGATCTCGAGGCAGAAATCACTAACGGCTGTAACACCGCCGGGATACTTCTTATAAATGTGTCTGAGAGATAAGCTTGCCATTTAATTAAATCCTCCTTGGATAATCATGCTTTATTTTTCTGTTGACAGTGATCTCAATTATTGTTCATAATATTATATCAAATAATAATCCGATTTTGAAGAGTTTTTTTTACCGAATTTTTATTTAATAGTTTGTGCATTATGTATATATTTGACAAGCCACAAATGTAGTTTGACTTTTTCACGCCCAATGAGTTTCTAATTTTATTAGAAATCAAAACTTCATTGTGAGTCCGATTCGCTTTCTTTTTACATCAACGGACTTAATTTTCACCTGTACGACGTCTCCGATAGACAAAACCTCGGAGGGGTGCTTGATATATTTGTTTGAGATCTCGCTGATATGCACAAGTCCGTCTTGATGAACACCGATATCAACAAATGCACCAAAGTCGATAACGTTGCGGACTGTACCCGTGAGAAGCATACCCTCTGTAAGGTCCTCAAGTGCCATTACCTTGTCGCGGAGAATGGGCGGAGGAAGTGTGTCACGAATATCGCGTCCGGGCTTCTCAAGCTCACCAAGAATATCCTCAAGTGTCATTTCACCCACGCCAAGCTCTTCAGCCAGCTTCTTCATGCCGTATGCGTGAGCATCTGACTTGAGAGAGATACCGCCGCGAGCATCATCCTTGGTCTTGCCGAATTTATGTAGCAGGGCAGCTGCCGCGTCGTAGGACTCGGGGTGTACGCCTGTATTGTCAAAGATCTCCTCACCGCCGGGAATACGAAGGAAGCCCGCCGCCTGCTCGAATGCCTTTGCACCGAAGCGCGGAACCTTCATGATCTCTCGGCGGCTTCTGAATTCTCCGTTTGCCTCGCGGTATTTTACTATGTTCTTTGCGGATGTCATGTTGATACCCGCAATGTATGAAAGAAGTGAATACGAAGCTGTATTGACGTCAACGCCAACGGAGTTTACGCAGTCTTCAACGACACCCGTGAGTGCTTCGTCAAGTCTTGCGGGCTTCATGTCGTGCTGATACTGACCGACGCCTATAGATTTGGGATCGATCTTTACAAGCTCTGCCAAAGGGTCCTGAAGTCGTCTTGCGATAGATACTGCACTTCTCTCGGTTACGTCAAAATCCGGGAATTCTTCAGCGCCAAGCTCGGATGCTGAATAAACGGATGCGCCTGCCTCGGAAACGATGATATACTTGGTCTTGCCGTCGATTTCACGGAGAGTTTCAGCGATGAACATCTCGCTCTCACCGGAGGCTGTACCGTTACCGATAGCCACCACGTCAACGCCGTATCTCTTTATGAGATTCTTTACAACGCGCTTTGATTCCTCAATTCTCTCGTGAGGCTTTGTGGGGTAAATAACTGCGGTGTCAGCCACAGCACCCGTCTTTGTTACGACTGCAAGCTTGCATCCCGTTCTGTAGCCGGGGTCATATCCGAGAACTGTCTTACCCTTCAGCGGAGACTGCATGAGCAAATTGCGCAGATTCACCGCAAAGAGCTTGATTGCACTCTCGCCGGATGTGTCGGTCAGATCATTTCTGATCTCACGTTCAACGGAAGGTGCGATAAGTCTGTCGTAGCTGTCTGTAACTGCAGCGGCAACATAAGGGAATGCCGGGCTCTTGTAATTTGTCACAGTTTCCGAGAAGAGGTAGTTGAGGATGATGTCGCGATCAATTACGATGGAAACGGACAGCGCGTCCTCCTTCTCACCGCGGTTGATGGCAAGAACTCTGTGCCCGGGAATCTTCGCGACAGGCTCTGTGTGATCGTAATACTGCTCGTATACGGGAGCATCCGCCAGCTTTTTGGTAGTGATAATTCCGTGGCGGGATGTGAGAGTACGGATCTCCTTGCGGTAGTCAGCGTTATCCGATACCGTCTCGGCAATGATGTCCTTAGCACCCGCAAGTGCATCCTCAGCGGTTTTAACGCCCTTTTCTTCATCTACATATGTAGATGCTGTTTCTTCAATTGAAGGCTCGTACACAGCTTCCTGCTTCATGATAAGCTCTGCCAGAGGTTCAAGTCCACGCTCTCTCGCAACGGAAGCACGAGTCTTACGCTTCGGTCTGAAGGGGCGGTAGATATCGTCCACTTCAGTTACGGTTTCAGCGTTGTCGATAGCTGCTGTGATCTCATCTGTCAGCTTGTCCTGGGCAGCGATAAGAGCCTTGACCTCTTCCTTGCGCTTTTCAAGATTGCGAAGGTATGTAAGTCTGTCAAGCAGATTACGAAGCACGGTATCGTCAAGTCCGCCGGTCACTTCCTTACGGTAACGGGCAACAAAAGGTACGGTGTTTCCTGCATCAAGCAGTTCTACAGTCGCGTTCAGTCTGTTCTCGGGTATGTTAAGTTCTTCCGATAATCTTTTGATAATGTCCATTTATTTTCCTCTTTAATTATATCTTTATTTTGCAATTTCAAGTATCATTTTCATCTCGCCCTCGGTCAGCTCGCGCCACTGTCCTCTCTCAAGTGAAGCATCAAGCTCGAGTCCGGCAAAACGGATGCGTTCAAGATAGGTGATCTCCGAGCCTACGGCGTGGAACATGCGCTTGACTTGGTGGTACTTCCCTTCCGTTACGGTTATCTCGCCGTGAGTCGGGTCGGAAAGCTCAACCTTGCAGGGCTTGGATACAAAGTCCGACAGTTCAAGTCCACTCTCAAGTCGCACTCTCGCATCCTCATCAATGGGCAAACACTCAAATCGGTAAGTCTTCTCGCAATGATGCTTTGGCGACAGAAGCGCGTGGGCAGTCTGACCGTCATTGGTGATGAGAAGCAGTCCGAGAGTGTCAATATCAAGTCGCCCGCATGGGAACATATCCATTTTCTGATACTCCAGCGGAAGCAGCTTCATAACGGACTTCGGGTCGTCCTCAGTAGTGCTGACAGTATCGCTTGGCTTATTGAGCATAATATAGCGGAACTTAACGTACCCAATCTGCTTGCCGTCAGCCACTACACAGGCGGAGTTTTCGTCAAATTTCGCACCGGGGTCTCGGCACACTATACCGTCTACCGTAACTCTTCCGCGGCGCACAGCATCTCCCGCCTCCTTGCGCGAATACAAGCCGCTGTCGGAGAGAATTTTGTCAAGTCTCATTTCGTCCTCGCATCAAATGAAAAATACGCAGTAGCAAGCAAGGGCGCACACGAGAATTATCCCGACCGCAACCGTGCCGCAGAGAAAGCCTACGCCGAAACTGCGTAAAAATTTCATGAAAAAGTGATAAAAACGCATATCGCACCTCCGTTTTGGGGATAACGATATTGTTGACATAATAATACCACATTTATTCGAAAAATGCAAGGGTTGAATGGTATTGAGAGTCTCTTTGTATAGGGCAACTGAAAATACAAATAACTCTTCTCTCATTACCTCAGATGTACTAATCTGTACAGCGTAGTCTCCACTTTCGTGGAGAACTTAAGAGGCGTAGATGTTGACGCCTCTTAAGAATCACCCAACACCAAAGGTAAGAAGAGCTTGGATATCTATTGCAAGCAATATCTATTCTGCGCTGTTCTCCCCTTTGGAAACCCCTCTTGCTTTTGTGTAGCTATCATCCAACCCAAGCCGTGGCCACTCATGCTTTCTTTAGTCACAACAGATTCATCCGCAAAGCTTGGACTTATCGGTCAAGCTTGATTGGCTCGGCGCGATAATCACTAATTTTTTAGAATAAATAATAAAAACTTCAAAAAAATCACTTGACAAACTCTCCCTGTTGTGTTATAATATCATCCGTCAACGAGACATAGCGGTATTGTGTAACGGTAGCACAGCAGACTCTGACTCTGTATGTTGGGGTTCGAATCCCTATACCGCTGTGAAACAAAAAAGCATCTTCTGAGGAAGGTGCTTTTTGTTTTGCCGGGATATATTAAGGGATTCGAACGCAGTGAAAAGACTCTCCAGTGGAGAGTTTTTGAACGGTGACCGAAGGATTTTGCAAAGCATTACATATAAATCAATCCAAGATGCTTTGCAAAATTCAAGAGCGAATCCCTATACCGCTGGTACAAAAAAGAGAATCACCTTGTGGTGGTTCTTTTTTGTTTTCAGTATATCGAAAGGGATTCGAACGGGTCGGAAGTGAATGACAGTCCGGGGGACTGTCAGAGCCGACCCTGACCGAGCCCGCAGGCGAGAGCGAATCCCTATACCGCTGTGAGACAAAAAGCATCTTCGTCAGAGGGTGCTTTTGTTTTTGCCGAGATATAATATGGAATTCATCCCCCTCCATCACTAAATAATTCTCAAATCTTCACTGTCTCGACACAAAAATTCAAAAATAGTAGTTTACATTTTTCATTTTTTGTGGTATACTGTTTAAGTTAATATTACAAGGAGTTATTATCTTATGAAAAGACAAATTGTACTTGCACTTATTCTCGCTATCGCAATTCTCACAACAGCTATGCTGACAGGTTGCAAGAAGAACAAAAATGATGAATTCACACCTCCGGAGACTAACGCCCCCTTCTACGGTTACACAGAGCTCACACTCACAAAGGATCCCGTAATTGATGCTGAAGGCAGAATCGTTCTCTACTTCGAGGAAAATGTTTATTATTCCAACACTACAGAATCTTACATCGGTCTCATGTCCCAGTATTCCGCCCAGTCCATCGAGGCTAACCCCGTGGTTGACGCTTACGCTGATATGAGAACAGACAACGGATTCGTCGGTATTGTACTTCAGCCCAAGGCAGCCCTTCCCGCAGGCGCTTACACATTCGACATTACAGTCGGCAACAGATACCACGTTGCATTCAACTACATCGTTGAGTAATCAAACAGCAAATCAAAGGAGACCGAGTGTCTCCTTTTTTGTTTTCACGCGCGCTCCGTCACCTGCATATACTGCCTGTGATAGGCGGAGGTGCTATATGAAAGTGGTTGTAATTAAAAGTCCTCGCTTCGCCGTTCCGTTTCTCAAAAGGCTTTTCAAACTCGAGCGAAGCAAATAAAAGTTGAACCGCCGTATGCCAAACAAAAGCTGCGGCGGTTTTCATTTTTTCTCGTCACTCGGGCATACTATAGATACGGCGCTTTTGCCGATTTTTTATAGAGGAAATATTATGAGCAAACACGAAAACAAAAACAACAGCGTCACCGAGGAGCTGCTCTCGGAAATGCACCGCAATGTGACAATGGGCAGCGAAAGTCTTTCGACTGTTACTCCGAAGATCAAGGACAAGTTTCTCCTTTCAAACGTCACTTCTCAGCTTGAGAAATATGCGGAGTTTACAAACAAGACCGAGTCTCTCATGGAAAAGCACTCTATTAAAGCAAAGCAACCGTCTCTTATGAAAAAGCTCATGACTCGTGGCGGAATAATTCTGAATACCGCTGTAGACTCTTCCGAAAGTCATATTGCGGAAATGATCGAGAGAGGAACAAAGCTCGGTGCCAAACAACTGGAGCACAAGCTCTGCGAATTTGAAACAAAAGGCGCTGAGCGGGATGCAGTTGAGCTGTGCAAGTCGATAGTTGATTTCGAGCGCACGGAGTCGGATAAGATGAAGGACTATATGTAAGACCATGAGAACGGGAAAAGCAGTCATAAGTGCAAGAGAAAAGGGGCAAGATTGCTCCTTTTTTCGTCAAAACGTAAATTTTTCAAAAACCTGTGACAATATTCGCGTGAGTGTTGATTTTCGGGGGATTTTGATATATAATAAAGGATGAGCAAAAATATTGCCGAAAGGCTTAATCAACAAAGGAGTACATTAATTCTATGAGCGAACTCGTTTATTCTCACGAAGTAGAAAACATGTGCTGCGTTGCCAAGGGACCCAAGCACGGTCCTGCTCCCATTCCGGAAGAAGGAAAGTGGATCCAGGC
>SVSK01000002.1 GCA_015064345.1 Oscillospiraceae bacterium
TGGACGTTCAGTTCACAGGCAGCTGGTACGACGAGCTTGAAGAAAAGAACGCTGCTAACGCTCTTATGGACAGAGGCTGCGTTCTCATTTCCCAGCACGCTGACTCCATGGGCGCTCCCACAGCTTGTGAGGAAAGAGGCGTTCCCAATGTTTCCTATAACGAAAGCACTCTCGCGTCCTGCCCTGAGACATTCATCATTGCTTCCAAGATCGACTGGACTCCTTACTTCGTTCTCATCTGCGATGCAGTTATGAACGGTAAGACAATCCCCACCGACTACACAGGTACTATCTCCACAGGCTCCGTTGCTCTCACAGAAATTAACACAGCTGCTGCAGCTGCAGGCACACAGGAAATGATCGATACTCTCAAGGCTCAGCTCGTTGCAGGCACTCTCCACGTATTCGACACAGCTACATTCACAGTAGGCGGCGAAAACCTCACATCTTACCTCGCTGACGTTGATACTGATGATGCTTACACACCTGATACAGAAGTTATCGCTGACGGTTACTTCCACGAATCCGAATACCGTTCTGCTCCTTACTTCGATCTCAGAATCGACGGCATCACTCTCGTAAACGAAAAATATTAATCTTTCGCTATAACTTCGACAGGCGGGGCAACTTGCTCCGCTTGTCTCGGTTATATGGCATAACAAATTCCGAGCAATCAGCTTATCACAACATTCGCTATATATTATATATAATAATGTAATAAACTGTTTGCTGAGGATTTGTCTCACCTATCAAATTTCGGAGGAAAGTCAATGAACAGACCGGTTGCATTGGAGCTAAAAAAGGTCTCCAAGTATTTTGGTTCTCTGGCAGCAAATAAGGATGTTGACCTGACTGTTTATCGCGGTGAAATACTTGCTATTCTCGGCGAAAACGGTTGCGGTAAAACAACTCTTATGAACATGATCGCCGGAATCTATTATCCCGATCACGGCACTATCTCTGTTGACGGAGAAGAAGTCGTTATTCGCTCTCCCAAGGATGCTTTCGAGCACGGCATCGGCATGATACACCAGCACTTTAAGCTGGTAGATATATTCACTGCCGCTGAAAATGTTGTGCTCGGTTCTGACAACGGTAAGAAGTACAGCATCAAGGACGTAAATCAAGAGGTGCAGGAGATTGCAGACAAGTACGGATTCCACATCGATCCCAAAAAGAAGATCTACGAGATGTCCGTTTCTGAAAAGCAGACTGTTGAGATTCTGAAGGTTCTTTACCGCGGCGCGGATATTCTCATTCTTGACGAGCCGTCCGCTGTTCTTACACCTCAGGAGACGGACAAGCTGTTTGACGTTCTCCGCCGTATGCGTGAGGATGGAAAATCCATACTAATCATCACCCACAAGCTCCACGAGGTGCTCTCCATCTCTGACCGCGTTGCCGTTCTTCGCAAGGGTGAGCATATTGCAACGGTTGAAACAGCGCAAACAAGCACGTCAGAGCTTACCGAAATGATGGTAGGCAAAAAGGTTGAGTTAAACATTGACAGACCTGAGCCGAAAAATGTTTGCGACAGACTTGAGATTAAAAACCTCAACATGACTAATATTGAGGGCGTAAAGGTTCTTGACAACATCTCATTCACTGCACGGTCCGGGGAGATCCTCGGTATTGCAGGCATTGCGGGCAGCGGACAGAGAGAACTGCTCGAGGCTATCGCGGGTCTGAAGAATCTCGATTCCGGTGAGGTGATCTTCAACCGCCCGAAAAAGAACTTACCGGTGTCTTTCTATCATAAATCTTTCGCCGAGGTTGTAGCGCTTGCCGAACAAGGCAAATTCCACTACGAAGACGGTACTCCCGTAGATTTCACCGGCATGTCTCATGCGAAAATCCGCGAGCTTGTAAACGGCGGAAAGATTCTCTTTAACGAAGACGACGTAATGAATCTCCGCGATAAAACTCCCCTTCAGATACGCGAACTGGGTGTAAGACTCTCCTTTGTCCCCGAGGACCGTCTTGGAATGGGCCTTGTTGGAAACATGGATATCGTTGACAACATGATGCTAAGAAGCTATCGCAAGGGTCACTCCATGTTTGTTGACAGAAAGAAGCCGGGAGATCTTGCAAATAAGATCGTTGAAGAGCTTGAAGTTGCAACTCCCAGCACACACACTCCCGTCCGTCGTCTTTCCGGCGGTAACGTACAGAAAGTGCTTGTAGGCCGTGAGATCGCCGCTGCACCTGCGGTACTTATGGCTGCTTATCCCGTAAGAGGTCTTGATATTAACTCTTCTTACACGATATATGATCTGCTCACCAGACAGAAAGAAAACGGAGTTTCAGTAATCTTCGTTGGTGAAGACCTTGACGTACTTGTTGAGCTTTGCGACCGAATTCTTGTAATATGCGGAGGCAAGATCACAGGTATTCTCGACGGCAAAACCACAACAAAAGAAGAAATCGGTCTCTTAATGACCAAAACAGATATTACCCCTGCAGAAAACGAGGAAAAGGAGGGCGACGGCAGTGAAAACTAACGAAAAACGCATTCGCGAGCCCTTATTCCACGTTGTAAAGAGAGCGCAGATACCTTTCTGGCAGGCTATGGCTATAAGACTTGGAGCTATTGTTATAGCATTCCTTTTCTCAACTCTCCTTGCTTCCCTGCTTATCGGAAGAAATCCCATTGATTTTATCAGCACTTTCTTCGGCGGTGCAGTCGGTACTCCCCGTAAGGTTTGGAACCTGGCAAAAGATGGCGCAAAGCTTCTTTGCATCTCTCTTGCCGTTACTCCCGCATTCCGCATGAAGTTCTGGAACATCGGTGCTGAGGGTCAGACGCTCATAGGTGCTCTTGCCGCAATCGCTGTTGTATTCTACCTCGGCGGTAAGATTCCAAATGCACCTCTCCTCGTTCTCATGTTCTTCGCTGCTGTGATCGTTGGTGCGATCTGGGGCGGTATTCCCGCTATTTTTAAGGCTAAATGGCAGACAAACGAGACGCTGTTCACTCTTATGATGAACTACGTTGCCATCGGACTTGTTGAATTCTTCCTCAAGGTATGGGTAACAAGCGGTTCCGGTGTGCTTGGCGAGTTGAAATTCGGTCATCTCCCCATGGTTGGACACAAATATCTGCTTCTCATCATATGTGCAGTTGTAATTGCAGTTCTGCTCTACATATACCTCAATTACACCAAACACGGCTACGAGGTCTCAGTTGTAGGTGAAAGCGAAAACACCGCAAGATACGTTGGTATCAATGTCGGCAAGGTTGTTGTCCGTACAATGATACTCTCCGGCGCTCTCTGCGGTATCGCAGGTTTCCTCATTGTAAGTGCCCTTGACCATTCTGTTACCCCCGAAACTGTCGGAGGTATGGGATTTACCGCAATCATGGTATCCTGGTTGGCTAAGTTCAACCCTCTCACCATGATCGTATCTTCCCTGTTTATTATTTTCCTCCAGAACGGTGCATCAGAAATTGCCGATATGTTCAGAATCGACTCATCCTTCCCCAATATGGTAGTCGGTATCGTGCTGTTCTTCATCATCGGTTGTGAATTCTTCATTAACTATAAGCTTAAATTCCGCGAATCCGCAAAGAAAGGAGATAAAGCATAATGACTACTTTGTTTACTTATCTCTTCTCTGCAATTCCCCTTGGAATCACCCTTCTTTACGGAAGTGTCGGCGAAATACTCACCGAAAAAGTAGGTCACCTCAACCTCGGTATCCCCGGTATCATGTGTGTCGGTGGTGCAGGCGGTGCACTTGCTCTCAAGTTAATGCGCGACAGCGGTCTTCCGCCTTTTATGATAGTAATTATCGCTATCCTCGTTTCGTTCCTCTGCGGTGTGCTGATGGGCGCTATATACAGCCTGCTCACAGTTACACTTAAGGCGAATCAGAACGTAACCGGCCTTGCGATGACCACATTCGGTGTTGGCGTTATGAAGTTCATCATGTCTAAGATCTCTACGATCACCGCCGCTCCCGGTTATCTTTACGCACTCGGTTACTTCCGTTTCCCCTTTGCAAAGTCACTCAGCGCGCTGAAATACTTTGGAGTTATGCTGTATCTCGGTCTGATAATTGCAATCGCTGCTACTTATATTCTTAACAAAACAAGAGTGGGACTTCATCTTCGTGCTATCGGTGAAAATCCTGCCGCAGCAGACGCTGTAGGTATCAATGTTGACAGATACAAGTACATGGCTACCTGCATCGGAAGCGGTATTGCATCGCTGGGAGGGCTGTTCTACATCATGGACTACGGCGGATCTCCCGAGTCATACAAGACGATCGAATCTCTCGGCTGGCTTGCTGTTGCGCTGGTTATCTTCGCTATCTGGAAGCCCCTTATGGGTATCGTCGGTTCCGTGCTTTTCGGTCTTTTGTACCTGGCAGGCTCCTATGTTCCCGGACTTTTCGGAATCAGCATCACCCTTGCACAGTCCGAGCTTCTCAAGCTTCTTCCTTATGTGGTTACTGTAATCGTTCTTATCGTATCCAGTATCAGTAAAAAGCGGGAGAATCAGCCCCCGGCAGCTCTCGGTATTCCCTATTTCCGCGAAGAAAGATAAAAACAAGCATAAAAACAAAGACGGTTCTCAAATGCGAGAGCCGCCTTTTTTGTTTGATATACTATTTTACTCAACTATCTCCAAAGCGTCATTGACTTTTAATATATAGCCCGAGAAATAAACATACAAATCATATTTGCCGAGAGGGGTGTCCTCGGTTACAGTATAAGGAATTGCATCAACGCGAGTTTCACCTGTTTCAATCAGAGTTTCAAATGCATCTGCATCGGGAAGATCACGACCGTAAAAATAGTAGTCACTACGGAAAATATAACCTGAATCCTCGCTATGTACTAACTGTGACTCAAAGTATGCTCCCCAACAGTCAATATACATAAACGGTTCACCAACATTGAGCGCCTTAAAACCTATCCAAAAAGAGTCGCCTGCCTTGTAAACTGTTTTATCTAACTCTACTGTAAATTCCAGCTCAATGTTGACATTTTCGTTGTATGCCTTACTCGGGTACATTTCTCTATAATAATCGCCCATTTCTTCATCGTCATAGTCAACGAAATCATACACCCTGTATGAGCCAGAATAGTATTTCGGGGTATAAATTATTGAACCGTCCTCGGAAATTATATATTCTGCCGGAGTATCATCTACGGGAGCAGTTGTCTCGGGAGCAGTTGTCTCGGGTGGGGTTGTCTTTTGGGTATGTTCTTTTATAAACTCTAAAATATTGGGGTTTATAGAGTCGGTGACGTTCTTCTGTGAGATGTAGCTGATAATATTTTCCCACACTTCATCATAAACAGGGTCATTTATGTCAAATGTCAGTGATTTGGACGTGTATTGCTCATATACATCATATATGTTATATAGTTTACCATTAGTGTAGAATGCATTATCGTACTTCAGCAGCTGCATTGATTCAATCAAATCATCTGTCAAAAGTCCTTGATATATACGCTCAGGTACATCTTCAACTTCGATGGCTTTATAATATTTTTCTATATCTTCTCTATCTGCTCCCGTGGCATGTACTATATAGTATATTAGGCTTGGACGTCCTCGACCTAATTCTATTGCCAGACTATCATAATCATCCATGTATTTATAGTATTCTTCAGTAAACGTACCATCTTTACATACCACTATATCAACAAGAGGCGAATATCGAGGCATAAGCATATCTCCAATGTTTCCACCACCTATGTTTTCCTCTTCGCCGGTGGTTTCTTCGGTTTCGGGAGGAAGAGTCTCATTGGGCAATGTCTCCGTAGGGAGTGTCTCATTGGGAATGGTCTCAGCGGGAATTGACTCGACAGGCGGAGTATCGGTTTCGGTTGACTCTATGAGAGATTCTTTTACATCTCCTGTGTCAGGCAATTCTCCGGGTTCTTCATGATTTTTTGCGCAAGAGGACAAGAGAACCAAACACAGCAAAAGTGATAAGATAATTATTCTTTTCGTCATGATTTTTCCTCCTTATTGACATTCTTCACGGGTTGTATTGCTCCTTGCACTTCCATTATACCTATTTTTTCGTTCCTATGCATGAACAAAATGATAATTCAGCTCTCAACATAGCTTTACTCTGTATATTTGACGCTCATTCGGCGTAAATAGTTCCACAAATCTCTGTTTTTAACATACAAAAATTCCATACATCCGAAAAAGCTGTATGGAATCTTGTTATTTTACATAATTTCGCTGAGATATACTCTCTTTGTCTCTCTCGCACCGATACCGATATAGCGTGTGGTATCGCCAAGGTTGATGTATTCGCCTGACTCGTCGGTGCATATGGGGTAGATGGAATATGCGTGCACGTCTCCCACAGCGAGAGCTACAGTCTCTTCGCTGTCCTTGGTAATTCGGGTGTACTTCTTTGTGAAGTATTCGTATGCAACGTACTCTGTGTCTGCCTTGATATCGGGAACAACGCTCCAGGAGAAGGTTTCGGTCACGTCTTCCTTGCAGATATTGAACAGTGCTACTGCAACAGAGTCGTTCTTACAGTTGTATGTCTTAATGATGCGACCTGTTTCTCTGCAGTTTTCGTAAATGCAATCGTAAGTGGGCATTGCGTAGTGATCAAGTCGGTAAATGTCACCGTCTTTACCTGCTACGGGAAGGATGTTATCGCGGTTTGTATCACCTACGGCGTCGCTGATGTACACGGGTCCGCCGGAAATTGCGCGAAGCAGTCCGCTCTGCACAGGGTCAGACTTGCCCGACCACCACATATCATAGTCGCAATGCATGACCTGTGAGTGCCAGATCGCGTTGTAGATGTTCTGCTGAAGATGCTTTGCAAATCCGTCCTCGCGGTGAGGATAGAAGTCGTCGCTGTTTCTTGATATTGCAGTAAACGGACGCAGAAGCACGTCTTCCATGTCCATACCCATGCAGTTGATGATATTTCCGTCAAAGTTCTTTGCAACGGAGCGTTCAAGAGTCTCGTGCGCAATACCTGTGCTGTGTACTGTTGAATCATTGCCGTTCCAAATTCCGCCTGTGCTCTGGTTATCAACCTTAACAAAGTCAACACCGCACTCACTCAGATAGCTGTGCCATGTGTCCCAGAACTTATACTGCTTTTCGGAATCGTTAATGGGAACTACTTTATTGTTTGTAAGGAACAGGCAGTCTGCCATTTCAAGGCCAAGCTTTGACTGTGCATCTACGCCCCACCAATATGCGTGAAGCGTATGCCAAACGCCCACGTATTTTATGCCGTAGTCCTCTTTGATGCGGCGGATACACTCCTTCAGTCCCTCGGGGAACTTTTCTCTGTCTTCCTCAAATGCCTGAAGCTGATTTTCCACTACAGGGGACCAGCCGTCGTCAATGATCATCCATTTGATGGGAATATTCTTTTCCTTAAATTCGTCAAGCTTCTGATATATCTTCTCGGAAGTGGGCTGCTGGTAGAAAGCATTCCAGCTGCACCAGCCGAATCCTTCAAAAATCTCAGGATATTCTCTCTCATCGATAAGCGGAACTCTGATTCCACCCATGTCTCTTGCAAATCGGTAGTTTTTCTCAACAGCCTTTATAGGATCGCTGTCCGCAGTTACCGAAAGAAAAGCTCCATGAAGTTCGGTGAATCCGTTCTTACCCGCCCAGAAATAAAGTCCGTTTTTGTCAATTTCACAGCGGAACAGGTCTCCGAGAAGGCAGGTGATGCTTATGTGGTCCTCGCCCTTCTTCGCCAGAATATTCTGAGTTACAAGCTCAATGCCGTTCTTGTGGGCACTCCAACCGCTCATCTTCCAAACGGGGCAAGTGTCATCATGAATATCCATCATTGCGTCTGCAAACGAGGTATCAACGTCAAGAGTTACCGCACGGTCTGCAAGAGGAGATTCAGACTCGATGTCAACGGAGTAAAGTGTGCTGTTCCCTACAGTCTTTGCTGTAACAGTCAGCTTTACTCCATCTGATTCGCCGTTCCAAACAGTAGAGCCTTCATCCTTGTTGGCTACAAGATTGGGCGTAACTGCTCTGCCGTCAGCCAAGTGCACTTTCATCTGCATTCCACTGAGGAAAGCGTCAACAATGTACGATGATGTGATGTTTTTCATTTTTGCCTCCTGTCAAAGGATCTCGCTGAGAAGCACTTTCTTTGTTTCTCTTGCGCCGATGCCGATGTAACGTGAGCTGTCACCAAAGTTGATGTATTCACCGTCAATGATCGGATAAATTGAATATGCACGAACGTCTCCTGCGCCAAGCGTGACTGCTTCTTCGCTGTCTGCAGTGATTCGTGTGTACTTCTTTGTGAAGTATTCGTATGCTACGTATTCGGTGTCCGCCTTGATATCGGGAACAACATTCCACTTAAAGGTTTCGCTTATGTCTTCATTGCAGATGTTGAACAGTGCTACTGCAACGGCATCTCCCTTGCTGTTAAAGGTCTTGACAAGCTTTCTGTCCTTCTTGCAGTCTATGTAAATGCAGTCGTAAGTGGGCATTGCGTAGTGGTCAAGACGGCAGATATCACCGTTTTCGCCAACTACAGGGATGATATTGTCGCGGTTTGTGTCGCCGGTAGCGTCGCTGATGTAGATGGGTCCGCCGGAGATCGCACGAAGCAGGCCGCTCTGCACAGGATCAGACTTGCCGGACCACCACATATCGTAGTCGCAATGCATAACCTGTGAATGCCAGATCGCGTTGTAGATGTTCTGACGGAGGTGCATCTCGAATCCGTTTTCACGGTCGGGATAGAAGTCGTCGCTGTTGCGGTTCATGGCGGTATACGGTCTTGTCTGAACGTTTTCAAGGTCCATACCCATGCAGTTTATCACAGTGCCGCCGAAGTGCTTGTTGATAGAACGCTCTATTGCCTCGTGGTTGATCCAAACGCCTTCCATTACGGGACAAATTCCGATGTAAAGGTAACCGCATCCGCCCTGGTTGTCAACCTTTACAAAGTCAACACCGCAGTCGCTCAAATAGCTGTGCCAGTCATCCCAGAACTTGTACTGCTTGTCAAGGTCGTTGACCGGTACTATTCTGCCCCACTCAGGACTGAATACAAGGCTGTCGGCGTGAGACTTATTAAGCTCTGAATCGGGATGAATGCCCTGCCAATATGCGTGAATAGTGTGCCAAACACCGACTTTTTCAATTCCGTAGTCTTCCTTGATGCGGCGGATACATTCCTTCAGACCCTCGGGGAACTTTTCTCTGTCTTCCTCAAATGCCTTAAGCTTGTTTCCTTCAACAGGTGACCAGCCGTCATCAATAATGATCCATTTAACGGGGATGTTCTTATCCTTCAGCTCATCAAGCTTTGCGTATATCTTCTCGGAGGTGGGCTGCTGATAGAATGCGTTCCAGCTGCACCAGCCGAAATCTTCAAACATTTCGGGATATTCTCTACCATCGCGGAGAGGTACTCTGATAGCACCTACTTCACGTGCATGACGATAGTTAATTTCCATGGACTTGAGCGGGTCGGAAGCCACAGTAACAGCCATAACGGGACCGAAGAAACATGTAGATCCCTTTGTTCCAACATAGCAGAAGAGGCCGTCTTTGTCAATGGCGCTGCGGTGCTGTGTGCCAACGAGGGTGGTAACAGCGTAGTGGTCGTCTCCCAAGCGGAGAAGCATATTCTCACTCTTCTCACCGTGGTTTTTGATCTGGATATCCCATGTGCAGTACATCCAGCAAGGACCACCGCAGTGGTGGTAGATAAGTGCGTTATCAGCAAAATCTGTCTCCGCAGGCACAATAACAGGTTTATCTCCAAGGGGACGGGTGGACTTTACATCAATGTAGAATACCGCCGATTCTTCTGTGTATTCTGCTTTGAGTACGACTTCCGCATCTTTGCTCTTGCCGAACCAAGACACAGTCTTTCCGTCATCAAAAAAGCTTACGGGTATGCGCTGTGTGCTGCCGTCTTCGAAATATACGACGGGATTTATTCCCTTAAGCAGGCTGTTCGCCGCTGTTTTTACAAGTTTATTCATGGATGCCCTCCAAAGTTATTAATTAATCCCATTTTAACAGAATGCGCGGGTCGTGTCAATGATATTAGCGAATATATTTCACTATTTCTTTGAGTTAACCTCTTCCATGTTCGAAAAAATTGTGATATAATACGTATATTAACTCGCAACTCACACGGAGGTATCCGATTATGAATAAGAAAATGCTGAATATCACTAAGGAAAAGCTTGAAAATATCATAAATTTGGCAAACGCAGGTGATGCGGGAGCGCAGTATACCACGGCAATTCTCCTTCTGCAGGGTGAATTTCTCCCCGAAAATGAGGAAAAGGCTGTTGAATACCTTGAAAAAGCTCATGCGCAGGGATTTACCGAAGCAACGTACGAGCTTGCGGTTTGCTGCCACTATGGAATCGGAATGGATGCTGACATGGCCCGCGCTTTTGAGCTGTATAAGACAAGCGCTGAAGCAGGCTACGGAATGGGCATGGCTGTTATGGGTAAAATTTACCTTGACGGCAACGGAGTAGAGAGTAATCCTGCCCTTGCCATGGAGTGGTTCGAGAAAGCGATCGCTTCGAAGGACACGGAGGCAGTGGCATATGCTGAATTTCTCATCGCCGGTTGCTACCGAGACGGAATCGGCGTAGAGAAGGATGAAGACACCGCTATGGAGTGGTACAAGAAATCGGCACTACACGGTGACATCAGGGCAAGAAGAATCGTAGGAATGGTGTAAAACGGCCTCTTTGGCAACCGCTGAATTTTCTTAAAACTTTTTCAAAAATAAGTATTGACAAAGCAGGTCAAATGTGGTATTATATATGAGCGTTCAGCGATGCGCTACTAGCTCAGTGGATAGAGTGCCCGGCTACGAACCGGTAGGTCGCAGGTTCGAATCCTGCGTGGCGCGTAAAAATAACCGATTCCCTTTGGAGTCGGTTATTTTTTTGTGTTTCTGCAGATTGAGAAGCTGTATGGCAGTTGCCGCTGATCGAGAAAAATCGGCTTTTTGAATGCAAGCTGCCGAGGTTCAGAATCCTGCGTGAGAAGTGTGGGCAACGCTGCATCTCGTAGGTGATTTATTTTGCTATTTCGAAATAAACGGAGTATTTCTCACATGCGCCTGCAAGCAATAGTCGCCCTTATATCCGATCTCCTTTGCCATGATAAACAATGCAATCAGGTTATGCCTCGGTCTTGAATAATACAGCGTGCGTTCCTCCCCGTTAATTGTAACTTTCTGCTTCCAGATCATCCTTAGCAGCAACAGATCATCTAATACTTCACCAATACTATCGTTCAGGATTCCGCACTCCTTCGCAAGTACCGAGCTTTCAAAAACATAATTCTGAGCTCTATGATACAAGTATATCAAAGCTTTTATTGTGTCAGCACGTGAGAGTGCCGCAAAGATCTTTTGCAAATCGTCAATGTTGTTCAAAAAATATCCGTATCCCTCATCCGGCTCGGGAAATACGGAGAAGAACGGCTCTTTTCCGTTAGATACGATTGTAAACCCGTTATCGCTGAGAATATATGATGATTTTTTCTGAGTTTTGATTTCATCCGGATCATATTTCTTTTCGATCTCCATACGGCAGTTAAATAAGCCGCGTTCGATCTGCCAGCCTATCTCACGGGCAACGTTGAAGCGCTCTTTTTCCACAGTATTATGAATCAATTTTATAATTCTAGCCGAAATATCTGCCATGGAAACAGAATCATTCCCAAATAGCTCGTCAAGAGAAACATCAAGCTCGGTGGCAAGAGGGACGAGAAGCGCACCATCGGGGTATGTTTCGCTTGTTTCCCATTTTGAAACCGCTTGCGCCGAAACACCGAGCTTTGTGGCAAGCTGCTCTTGTGTCATATTCTTTTCAAGGCGCAATCTTTTGATATTAGCAGACAAACTCATCTTATTTACCTCCGATCATTTTGCATCTGCCGTTGAAATTGTGTTCATACGATTGTCTGCCGCACATTCTCTCAAAAGCAAGCGATATCAAGGACAGAACAATTCCATCACCGTAGCACTCATAAACCCTTACTTCACCTTCAGCAAGGTACGCAGTGACACAATGGCATTCACCGACGGAGCAGAATTCGTCGAGGATTTCTGTAACACGTTCTTTATTCAATCCCGTTTTGTCCGCAATATAGTCTGCCGTGAAGCTTTCGGAGCAGTTGGTTGAATGAACAAAATAAAGCACGGAAAGCGCATCTTCGCTCGACAAGAACTTAAAAATCTTAACGATTTCCTTTTGATTATTTACATCATTCATCCATGCAAAGTTTGCCTTATTCCTTAGCATCATCACGGCTACATTCACATTTTCTGAGCTTGCTACAAACTCAAAAAATTCATGAATCGATATGTTAGAACGGTAAAAATGTGATATCTCGGACGGAAAAACATTTTCCTCGTCATAAACATCATCATAATATTTAGAAACTGTTCCGTACATCGCTGGTACAAGTGCTTTCACCGTTTCAAATGCCTTGAGTACTGATTCCCGACGGTCAAGTCCTGCAAACAGAGAGCGTATTTCCTCTTTTGTACTTTGCTTTTTGTCCTCGGATAGTCCGAGAAGCGTATCGGTGGTGACGCAGTAATATTTTGCAAGTTCTACAAGCATAGGAAGATCCGGCGTTGAAGCGCCATTCTCCCATTTTGAAACAGTTTTATTTGAGACAGATAGGCTTTGTGCCACATCTTCTTGCGTTACTCCCTTTGAAGTTCGGAGTTCTGCCAATTTTTCTGCAATCTTGCATTCGTACATATTTTTCCCCTCTCAAAAAATTCAAGTTCCGGAGCTTGTGACTATATTGTACACAAAACCGTCAGTAGAGTCAACTGAGCAATATTTTATTATTTCTCCGAAACGGAGATTTATCGCTTTGAAAACAAACGATTAGTTGAGCCGTTAAGTCGTGGATATATTTACCATACAGTTGCTTAATACGAGGTTCAGAATCCTCTATATCAAACTCCCCCCCCACTTTCCCCTTGCATTTCAGCTACAAATGTGGTAAAATAATGGCAAACCCACACACGGAGGCGACACTTATGAAAATAGAAATAAAGCACAGATATCTTGTGTTTCCCGTTAACACATTCTCTCCGCAGATAAAGTTCCGTTTTTATGACGAGGGAGACGAGGTGTATTACCTCAACGTCAAGTTAAATCCCGACGAGCCTACTTTTGCCGCTTACGTTGACATGGAAAGATACATGGGCAAAACCATCGAGATCAAAACTTTCCCCGAGGTGGAAATTGTATATTCCGAGGCGGACACAATGAATCTGCCGAATCTCTATAAAGAGCCCTACCGCCCCCAGGTTCACTTCACAACAAAGAACGGTTGGCTGAACGACCCCAACGCTCTTATCTACGTAAACGGTGAATACCACATGTTCTACCAGCACAACCCTTGCGAGAGCAAATGGAACAATATGCACTGGGCACACGCTGTGAGTCCCGACCTTATCCACTGGACAGAGCTTGGTATCGCCCTCGGTCCGGACAAGTACGGCGAGATCTTCTCAGGAAACGCATTCATTGATAAAGACAACCTTCTCGGCCACAAGGTGGGTGACGAAGATGCCGTTCTCCTCTACTACACGGGCACTTCCCCTCTCGCCCAGTATCTGGCATATTCAAATGACGGAATGAAGACCTTCCACAAGTACGGGGAGCCTGTAGTGCCGAAGATCCTCAACACCAGCACCGACCCGCAGGTGATCTTCTGCGACGAGTGGAACACTTACATAATGTCTCTCTATCTTGAAAACGATATGTTCGGAATTCTGAGATCGGATGATCTTCTTAACTGGGAGCTTGTTCAGAGAATTCAGCTTCCGGGGGATAAAGAATGTCCCGATCTCTTCCCGATGGTGGCAGACGACGGTAAGCGCAAGTGGGTGCTGATCGGTGCGAGAAACCGCTACCTTGTAGGCGACTTCACAAGCGACGGATTCGTGCCTACACAGGAAGTACTCTCATTCAGCCACTCAAGCTCTGCTTATGCAGGTCATACGTTCTGCGAGCTTCCGAATAATCGCAAGGTTAGGCTGGACTGGGAGCAGTGGAATCAGCCGTTCTTCCTCTTCTCTATCTACGGTCAGATGAGCGTTCCTTACGAGCTGAGGCTTGAAAAGCACGGAGACATCTATTATCTTTGCGGCGAGCTGATATCCGAGTTCGAGACTCTTTACGACGGCAGCTCTTCTTATGAAAATATTGAGATTCAGCAGAGAAAGCCTTTCATTATCCCCATCGAGCAGAAGCCTTATGTGGTTAAAATGAGCTGTACTGCTGAGGATGCAGAGGTTGAGCTGTCACTCTTTGGCCGCACTCTGTACTTTGACACAAAACAGAACATAGTTTCCTTTGGCGGAGGCAGAACCGCTCCCATATCATACACCTCGGGCAAAATTGATCTGACTCTGGTCATTGACACGTTCAGTAATGAGATGTTCCTTGACGGCGGCAAGATCTACGTTGGCCTTGTTGACCGCGAGGTTGCTCCAAACTACAACTTCACAAAGCTTGACATCTATTCCGACAAGGATATTACGGTAGAAAAGCTTGAACTTCACCCTCTTAAGTCCATGTGGGAATAAAACAAAAACCGATACCTGTGTGAGTCCACCGGGTATCGGTAATTTTTTGCTTATTTTACTGTTCGCGGAATGTGATCTCGCCTGTTTCTGCGTCCATAGCATCTACTATTGCGATAGATTCGAGGTGATAGCCAAGATTACGGATGCTTCTGCCGCCAAACTGGAATCCCTTTTCAATTGCTATACCAAGACCTTCCACGGTCGCACCTGCAGATTCTGTTATAGAGATAAGTCCCTGAAGTGCACATCCGTTTGCAAGGAAGTCGTCGATGATGAGAACGTGGTCGTCGGGACTGAGGAATTTCTTTGACACTATAACCTGATTTTTGTTCTTGTGAGTGAAAGATTCAACCTCTGCAACGTACATATCTCCGTCGATGTTTACGCTCTTTGATTTCTTCGCAAAAACAAGCGGAACATTAAAGCAGCGCGCCACAGAACACGCGATTGCAATGCCGGATGCTTCGATTGTCAGCACCTTATTGATGTTCTTTCCGGCAAATCTGCGCTTAAACTCCTCGCCCAGCTGGTCCATAAGTGTAATGTCCATCTGATGGTTAAGAAAGCTGTCTACCTTCAGCACGTTTCCCGGTTTTACAACTCCGTCTTTAATGATTCTTTCTTCCAAAAAGTTCATACTGCCACCCCTATACCGTAATTTGTCTAATTATAGCACATATTTTGCAATTTGTCAGTATTTTTCAAAAAAAATCTCTCATTTTATAAATTGTCAAAGCCCATCCTCAAATGAAGACGGGCTTTGTTATGTTTTGCAGAGCTACTGTTCCGCTTTATAATTTTCTGATAGTGTAGAGACTGTTCATCACACTCCAAAGAGCGGGAAAATATTTCATAATATTCCACACTCCTGCCCCGTCAAGACCGTATTCCGACACAAGCCGCAGCATTGCGTCCGAGCTTCTTGCATTTCCGAACCAAACGATATGCTCTACTGCGTCGTCGTAGGTCTCGGGTCTGTCATAATAGGTAAAATACGGTGCCTGTGCCACGTCATCGTATTCTATTGCCACTCCTCTGTCAAGTGCAAGCTGTACTGCTTCTACGTTTCCGAGGGATCTGGCCTTTGACTCCCCTCTCACATACGGCAGCGGCCAGTCGTACCCGTAGTTGGGGATTCCGACAAATATCTTCTCCCTCGGTATCTCCGTAACAGCGTAGTCTATAACCCGTCGCACCTCATTGATGGGAGACACAGGCAGGGGCGGGCCGTATGTGTATCCCCACTCGTAAGTCATGAGCAATACGTTATCGGCAGCCTCACCGAGCAAGCCGTAATCGTGTCCTCCGTACAGTAGTCCCGGCTGATCAGCACGGTATTTGGGAGCAAGAGAGACAAAGACACGGTATTCTTCCCCCAGTGCATCAGACAGCCGTGCGATAAAATTCGCATAAGCCGACGAATATTCCGCGGGAATGTACTCAAAATCCACGTCCACCCCGCCGTAACCTTTTTCAGCCACGGTAGTAACTACGCTGTTTATTACCACATTCGCAAGTTCCTCATTGGCCAGCACCTCTGCCGCAAGCTTTGATGAGAACGTACCTCGCTCCGTAAGTGACGTCAGTACCAGCAGCGGCACAGTCCCGTATTCACGAGCAAGATTCAGCACGCCCTCTTCGTCTCCCTCGGGTGGGATCAATCCACCATCATCACGAATACCGTAGGAAAATACCGACAGATATGTCAGATACGGTAATGTTCGCCGAAGTACCGCTTGGTCTATCGTGAGATACGCATATCCGTTTGAGGATATCTCACCAAGCGGAGATGTATCGTATGAAATGTTCAGCACCTGCCCGGGATAGATTGACGGTAGTCCGCCGAGGATGGGGTTGTTTCTGTACATATCAAGCAGAGAGATTCCGTAAAGTGCCGCGATACGCTCAAGGGTCTCACCCCCTTTGACCGTATGAGTAACTGTCGGGAACAGTATCACCAAATCCTGCCCAACCACGAGCCGCCCGGGATTTGAGAGAAGATTATCCGTTATTATCCTGGTGGGTGGGATACCGTACTCTCTTGCGATAGAGTAGACACTATCCCCTCTTTCCACAGTATGTATAAGCATGAAAAAACCAACCTTTCGCTATATATGATCCGTTTATGATCAGTATATGCGGCATTTCACATTCTGATGACAATATTTCGGTGATATAATAAAAATAATACGCCCATCCCTCTCGACAATTCGACTGCAAAGTGTTATCATATTGTTAGCGTAACGTAAATACCAAAGATATTATTTCGATTTGGTTTTTCGTAAATATTTCGTTTTATACCGGCAAATACTACCCTCAGATAAATACTATCTAATTTATTGATTCGAGGTAATACAATGAGCAAAAACATTATTGAAACAGTCCGCGCCAGAGAGATTCTCGATTCACGCGGTAACCCGACCGTTGAAGCAGTAGTTGTGCTGGAGGACGGCACATGCGGTATTGCATCTGCTCCATCCGGTGCATCGACGGGCAAATACGAGGCTCATGAGCTTCGCGACGGAGATAAAAACAGATTCGGCGGCAAGGGTGTTCTCGGTGCTGTAGAGAATGTGAATGACAAGATTCAAACCGAGCTTCGCGGAGTCAGATGTGACATTGGAGTAGTTGATTGCAGGCTGATCCGACTGGATGACACTGAAAACAAGAAGCGACTTGGTGCAAATGCCATGCTTGCTGTCTCTATGGCTGCTGCCCGTGCCGCTGCATCCTATTACAAGCTTCCGCTGTATCGCTATTTAGGTGGCACGTCGGGCAAGACCTTACCCATTCCGATGATGAATATCCTCAACGGAGGAGCGCACGCGGCAAACAACCTGGACATTCAGGAATTTATGATAATGCCCACAAAATTCGGCACGTTTTCCGAGGCTCTCCGTGCGGGGGTGGAGATCTGTCACAAGCTTGGTGCGATACTGAAGCAAAACGGTCACATATCCACGGTAGGTGACGAGGGTGGATTTGCCCCAAATCTTCAATCGGCGGATGAAGCTCTTGACTATATTCTTCGGGCGATAAACGAAGCGGGATACGAAAAGGAACAAGTTCAGATAGCGATAGATGCCGCATCAAGTGAGTGGGCAAACGGTGGCACCTATACCTTGCCAAAGAACGGCAAAAGCTACTCTTCCGCTGAACTTATAAACGAGTGGAGTCGACTTTGCGGTAAATACCCTCTTGTTTCCATTGAGGACGGTATGGGCGAGGATGATGACGACGGTTGGAGTGAGATGACTGATCAGATCGGGGATCACTGCATGCTTGTGGGAGACGATTATTTCGTAACAAATCCCAAGAAGCTCAAAGTCGGTATTGACAATCATCGCGCTAATGCGATTCTCATAAAGCCTAACCAGATTGGCACACTGACTGAAACAATTGAAGTGGTCAACCTTGCCCGCTCACACGGATACCGAACAATTATATCCCATCGGTCAGGAGAAACAACGGATACAACCATCGCGGATATAGCTGTAGCGCTGAATGCAGGCTATATCAAAACCGGAGCTCCCGTTCGCGGAGAGAGAGTCGCAAAATACAACAGACTTTTGCGTATTGAAAGTGAGCTGGGTGGAGACGGAAAATACGGCGGTTGAGTTCTCGCGGCGCAATTTTGAACAAACCGTGAATTAATCCGTGTCGCTATTGCATTTAGGAGAGAGTTGTGATATAATACTTTAGTATTTGACAGCAAAAATAGCTCGTGAATCAAGGCCATACCAGCCGGGGGAGCAGCGGGTCCCTGTACTCGAAGTCCGCTACAGCGAGGGTGGATCCCCGATTTGAGGGCGTTTATTGCGTAGTCTGTGCCATACGGAATGTGTTGACAAATGGGTCTTGCGCGATTGGCGGCTGTGAACCATGTCAGGTGGGGAACCAAGCAGCATTAAGCAGTTAAGCTGATGCGCCGCAGGGTAGCCTGTTTCGAGCAGGAAACTATGGTGTCGTGCGTGATAACCGTTCGATTTGAGGGTGTATGGTCTTGATTTGCGAGCTATTTTTTGTTAATTCTTCAAAGGAGGGCGTACTCATGCACCAGGCGTTATACAGAAAATACAGACCGCGCACCTTTGACGACGTATGCGGTGAGGATCACGTTACCTCTGTGCTGAAATATGAAGCCCGTGAGTCTCGCTTCTCTCACGCTTATCTTTTCTGCGGACCTCGCGGTACAGGTAAGACCACATGTGCGAAAATTCTCGCCAAGGCTCTTAACTGCGAATCTCCGATCGACGGCGATCCTTGCGGAAAGTGCTTTGCATGCACATCCATTGATGAAGGCCGAGCAACTGACGTGCTTGAAATGGACGCAGCGTCAAACAACGGTGTTGACTACATCCGCGACATCCGTGACGAGGTAAACTACACTCCCTCTTCTCTGAAAAAGCGCGTGTACATTATCGATGAGGTACACATGCTCTCGGTCAGCGCGTTCAATGCTCTGCTCAAGACTCTTGAAGAGCCGCCGGAGCACGTTGTATTCATTCTCGCAACAACCGAGTTCCACAAGCTCCCCGCAACTATCGTGTCCCGTTGTCAGCGATTTGACTTCCGCCGCATCAAGGCAGACGTCATTGCCGATAGACTCATGTACATTGCAAAGGCCGAGGGTCTTGTACTGGACGAAAACGCAGCAAAGACTATCGCAAAGCAGGCACAGGGCGGCATGCGTGACGCGATAAGCTTGTTTGAGCTTTGCTCTGCAGGCGGTCATGACGT
This sequence comes from Oscillospiraceae bacterium, assembly GCA_015064345.1. Classification (GTDB taxonomy): domain Bacteria; phylum Bacillota; class Clostridia; order Oscillospirales; family CAG-272; genus UMGS1696. Next base: position 19,333 of record SVSK01000002.1, read on the forward strand.
TACACCCGAGCACGTTTCCGAGGTTCTCGGTCTGACCGGCATTGAAATACTGTATAAAACAGCCGTTGCAGTAGCAAAAAACGATGCAGGGGCCATGTTTAAGATAATCAGTACCGTTGATTCCTCATCAAAGGACATTTCGGTTTACTGGTCGGAGCTTATCGGATTCTGGCGCGATATGCTTGTTATCAAGTATCTGTCCGAGGGCGACCGTGCTGACTATCTCGATCTCACCGAGCCTGAAATGAGGCTTCTTGCGGATGCATCCCGCAGGTTCACCGCTGAGACTCTTACCCATCACTTCGAGCTTCTTGATGAGGCACTTCGCGAGATGACCCGTCTCCCCCAGACAAAGCGGCTCATTTCCGAGCTGACACTGATAAAAATGAGTGACAACTCACTCGACACCACCACTTCTTCCCTGCTCGCCCGAATTTCCGAGCTTGAAGAAAAGGTGAGTCTGCTTGAGTCTTCACCCAGAGCTTCTGCTCCTGCGAAAACAGTCGAGGCACCGGTTGAGATAAGCAAAAAAGCAGACAAACAGGCGTCTGAAATTCAAAAAACGCCCGTAGAGGAAACAAAGTCTGCAGAACCCGCTCCCGAAAAATCCATGAATCCCGTGGATCTCTCCGACGTTGCCGAGCGTATTTCCGAGAAAAATCCCTCGGTTTCCGGCTTCCTCATTGAGTGCGACTGCTTCTCAGATGAGGGCGGCAACGAAATACTAATCAAGGTTCCGAATAACTTCGCAAAAATGATGCTATCTACCGAATCGGCAATGCAGTCCATGCAGTCCGCATTCAGAATGTGTGGAATCACTCAGCCCGGTGCTGTTATCACAGTTGAGGTAGGCGAGGTTGCAAAGAAAAAGCCCGCGATCGACGAGCTCGAAGAGTTTTAAGTCAAGTGGCAAATAATTACGATAAATAATTTTCTAAATATACGAGGTACATAACATGAAAGCAAAACTTCCCAAGGGCGTAGGCGGCGGTCCCGGCAATATGCAGAGCATGCTCAAGCAGGCACAGAAGATGCAGGAGGATATGAACACACTCCGCGATGAGCTTGACGAACGTGAATACGAGGTCAAGGCGGGCGGCGGCGTTGTTACTGTAAAGATCAACGGCAAGCTTGAAATTCTCGGCATTGATATCGATCCCGAAATCGTTGATCCCGACGACATCGAGACCCTCTCCGACATTCTCACAGCAGGCGTTAACGAGGCGATCAAGAAGGTTAACGACACAAACGCAGAGGAAATGAACAAGATCACCGGCAGTCTCGGACTCGGTATGCCCGGTCTCTTCTAAGCCATGGCAGAAAACATTGAACCTCTCGAGAGGCTTACGGATATGTTTCGCAAGCTTGACGGTGTCGGCAAAAAATCCGCTGCCCGTTATGCTTTTTGCGTACTGAATTTCACGGAATCCGAAGCATATGATTTTGCTCAGGCAATAATTGCGGCGAAAACCGAGATAAAGAAGTGCTCCGTGTGTTGCAACATTACCACACACGAGGTCTGCGACATCTGCGACTCAGACACAAGAGATCATTCCACGGTTTGTGTGGTAGAGGATCCCCGTGCGGTTCTCGCAATCGAGAAGACCCGTCAGTTCGGCGGTGTTTATCACGTGCTTCACGGAACTATCTCCCCCATGCGCGGTATCACTCCAGACAAGCTGACAATAAAAGAGCTTATTGCCAGAATCGGCGACGAGGAGCACCCTGTGCGCGAGCTTATTCTCGCCACAAACCCTACCGTTGAGGGTGAAGCAACAGCTATGTACATTGCAAAGCTCATCTCCCCTCTCGGAGTTAAGGTAACACGTATCGCAAACGGCGTTCCCGTAGGCGGTGACCTTGAATATGCAGACGAGGTAACGCTCCGTCGTGCAATGGAAGGTAGATACTCTATACTTTAATAAAACTTCTCCCTACGTCAGGCGGCGCGGGGAGATTTTTGTTTTGCTGTAGACTTCACGGAAGATTTATGGTATAATGATTTCATTGAAATACCAAAAAGCAAAGGAACGCTATGAAAAATCTTGTTGTAGGGATCCTTGCTCATGTTGACGCGGGTAAGACTACACTATCGGAAGCCCTGCTCTACACCACCGGTAAAATAAAAAAAGCCGGACGTGTGGATCATCGCAACACTTACCTTGACACCCATGAGCTTGAAAGAGACCGCGGGATCACAATTTTCTCCAAGCAGGCGATATTTGAAACGCCGAACATAAAGGTCACTCTGCTTGACACCCCCGGTCACGTGGATTTTTCAGCGGAGGCAGAGCGTACCTTGTCTGTACTCGACTATGCCATTCTCGTTATCAGCGGAAGCGAGGGAGTGCAGGCACACACGGATACTCTCTGGCATCTTCTTGAGAGATACTCCGTTCCAACCTTTATTTTCGTTACGAAAATGGATCTTTCCCCTTATGACAAAGAGCATTTAATGAAGGATCTTACCGCCCATCTCTCCCAGTCTTGCGTGGACTTTACAACTGCAGAGGATCTTCACGAGCGCGTTGCTATGACGGACGAAGATGTGCTCGAGAAGTTCATGGACTGCGGTACGGTAGATGAAAGCGATATAATTCGGCTTACTGCTGACAGGCACCTGTTCCCTTGCTTCTTCGGAAGTGGGCTAAAAATGGACGGTGTTGACGCCCTCATCTCCGCATTGGAGAACTACACCGCAGAAAAAAAGTATCCCGATGAGTTCTCAGCACGAGTATATAAGATAGGTCATGACACAAACGGCGCAAAAATCACTTATCTGAAGGTCACTGGCGGCAAGCTGAATCAGCGGCAGGTACTCAAATATACTCCCGTGGGTGAAGAAGAGCCCATTGAAGAAAAGATCACGGGGATCCGAGCATATTCGGGCGCGAAATTCGATCCCATAGATTCTTGTCCTGCAGGTCAGGTATGCGCCGTTATGGGCCTCTCAGGCACGTACAGCGGTCAGGGTCTCGGTGGCGAAAGCACAACTTCCACGCCTTATCTCGAGCCGGTCCTCAACTACCGCATAGTACTTCCGAAGGATGCTGACCCGAGAGTCATTCTGCCAAAGCTAAAGATGCTTGAGGAAGAAGAACCTCTGCTCCACATCGTTTGGAACGAACGCTTCGGTGAGATACACGCCCAGCTTATGGGACAGGTACAGTGTGAAATTCTCGTAAGTCTTATAAAAGACCGCCTCGGAATCGACGTAAGCTTTGCAGACGGAAACATCATGTATAAGGAAACGATTACAAGCGCGGGCGAGGGCGTTGGACATTTCGAGCCGCTCAGACACTATGCCGAAGTACATCTCATTCTCGAACCTCTCCCCCGCGGTTCGGGACTTGTGTTTGACTCCATTGCAGACGAAGATCATTTTGAGAGAAACTGGCAGAGGCTTGTGCTGTTTTTTCTTGAAGCAAAGACGCATCTCGGCGTGCTGACAGGCTCTCCCATAACCGATATGAAGATTAGCCTTGTTTCGGGCAGAGCTCATCTGAAACACACAAGCGGTGGAGATTTCCGTGAAGCCACTTACCGCGCTGTACGTCACGGACTTATGATGCTCCGCGAAAAAGGAAAATGTGAGATCCTTGAGCCGTACTACGCATTCAGTCTTGAGGTTCCCGGTGAATGTATCGGGCGTGCCATGTCTGATATCGTTGCCAGACACGGAACATTTACCGAACACGAATCTGCACCCGGAACATCCCGTCTTGTTGGTCGCGCTCCGGTTGCTTCAATTTCCGATTATGCGAAAGAAGTGGCGTCTTACACCCATGGCAAGGGACGCTTCTCCTGTAGAGTTGACGGATACTACCCCTGCCACAACAGCGACGAGATAATTGCACAGTTCTCATACGAGCCTGAAGCGGATCTTGACAATACCCCTGACTCGGTGTTCTGTTCGCACGGCGCGGGATTTGTTGTACCGTGGTGGCAGGTGACAGATTACATGCATCTCGGTCTCTGTGACATAAGCTATGACACTCCGCCTGAACTGATGAAAGCGCCTGAGGTAATTCAGCGTAACATCAACATTGACGAAAAAGAGCTTGAGGCGATAATGGAGCGCGAGTTTGGCCCAATTAAACGCAGAGTCTACGGAAAAGCCAAGGAGCAGGCGCACTTACCTGACGTTAAGAATCCGAAATACAAAAAATCCCTCTACGTCATCGACGGATACAACGTCATCTTTGCCTGTCCTGAGCTTGCCGCAATTGCGGAGCACGATCTCGAAACTGCGCGGCGTGACCTATGTGATATTCTCGCAAATTACCACGGATTCACAAAGCGCGACATCGTTGTGGTGTTTGACGCGTATAATGTGAAGGGCTCGGTTGAGAGAAAATTCAGCCACAATGGCATAAACGTAGTCTACACCAAAGAGGACGAGCTCGGAGATACTTACATTGAAAAGTTCGTTGACAAGATCGGCAGAGACTACAACGTGCGCGTGGTAACCTCCGACGGTCTCGTTCAGCTTCAGGCATTCCGTTCCGGTGTTTTGCGCCTGTCCGCGAGAGAATTTTGGAATGAGATCACCGCAGTAGATGAAGAGATAAACGAAATTCTGAAAGAACTGAAGAAAAATACAGTAAAACCGCAAAAGTCATGATAGGCTGATGCGGTTTTTCCTTTTTATGTATAGCCAAGCAAGTACGGTGGAATAATATGCTTGAACAAACAGAAAGCGAGGAATAATCAATGTTCAAGCACGAAAAAGCGTTATTTCACCCGGTAGCTATTGAAAAGCCCAATCCACAGTACGCCGCACTTCTCCAAGAGCAGCTCGGAGGCGGCAACGGTGAACTGAAGGCTGCTATGCAGTATATGTCACAAAGCTTCCGCATCAAGGATCAGGAAATCAAAGATCTGTTTCTCGATATTGCCGCAGAGGAGCTCGGACATATGGAAATGGTGGCACAGACCATCAATCTGCTCAACGGTCACGATGTAAACGCAACAACTGTCCCTCACGGAGAGATACAGACACACGTCCAGCTTGGGCTCAACCCCGGTCTTATCAACGCCTCCGGATACTCGTGGACGGCTGATTATGTTACCGTCACAGGAGATCTTTGTGCCGATCTGCTATCAAACATAGCATCCGAGCAACGGGCAAAAGTGGTTTACGAATATCTCTACCGTCAGATCGAGGACAAAAAGGTGCGTGAGACTATTGACTTTTTGCTCAACCGTGAGGAAGCGCATAACGCCATGTTCCGCGAGGCATTCAACAAGGTTCAGAATAGTGGTTCAAACCGAGATTTCGGCACAACCAAGGCGGCAAAAATGTATTTCAGTATGTCCGAGCCCTCCCCGTCAGACAACTTTGCCGACACAAAAGTAAAAGAAGTGGCGTTCAAATGAATATGTGAAGTGCAAGGTGTGTAGCTTTGCACTTTTTTATCGTTTTTTTTCTAAAAACTCATTGACATTTGACATTATTGGGGGTAAAATGACCTTGTATGTTTTTTACAAATAATGAAAGGACAAACTACTATGAAGAAGAGATATGCATTTGCAGGTTCATCATCACGTGCACTTTGGATGTATGCTAAGCCTATGGCATCAGAGGAGCTCAAGGATGTAACCGAGCTTTGCGGAGTTTTTGATATCAACCCCGGACGCGCGGCTGAATTTGTGAAAATCGTCGGCATGGATATGCCCATTTACACAGATTTCGATAAGATGATCGAGGAAACAAAGCCCGATTACGTTATCGTTACAACAGTTGACGCTTACCACAGCGACTATATTATCCGCGCATTGGAGCTTGGCTGCAACGTTATCACAGAAAAGCCCATGACTACCGACGAAAATAAGTGCAACGCCATCCTTGAAGCAAAGGAAAAGTACGGCAAGGAGGTTATCGTAACCTTCAACTATCGTTTTGCTCCTTTCAAGACAAAGATCAAGGAAATTATCGATTCCGGTGTCATCGGTGATATCTACAGCGTTCACTTCGAGTGGCTTCTTGACAGAGTAATGAAGCTCGGCGCACACGGAGCAAGCTATTTCAGACGCTGGAATGCAAGAATGGCAAAGAGCAGCGGTCTGCTTGTACATAAATCCACTCACCACTTCGACCTTGTTAACTGGTGGATCGGTCAGAAGCCCAAGAGAGTTTCTGCTTTCGGTAAGCTGAATCTCTATGGTGCAAAGAATGCAAAGTTCCAGAACACTACACGTTGCTGCGAATGTCCTTATGCAAAGGAATGCGAATTCTACTATGAAATGACTCCCCTGGAGCTGGATTACTACAAGGCAAATGAGCAGTATGACGGCTACTGGAAGGATAATTGCGTATATGCTGAAGACATCGACATTTACGACACAATGGCAGTTAACGTTGAGTATGACGGCGGCGCGATCATGACATACTCCCTCAATGCCACAACAGCTTACGAGGGTTGGCGCATTGTTATCAACGGCTCGGGGGGCAGACTTGAGGCAACTGAATATGAATCAGGCTTCCAGTCCAAGGTGAACGAAGATGTTGTTAAGGTATTTGATCTTGACGACAACTGCACAGAGTATCACATTACACGCGGTGGCGGCGGTCACGGTGGTGGAGACCAGAGACTGCGCAATATGGTATTCAGAGACAACGTACCGGATCCCCTGGGTCACAAGGCAGGTACAATGGACGGTGCATACTCCATTATCGTTGGCGTTGCGGCAAACAAGTCCATCAAGGAAGGCAAGATCATTGATATTGATGATCTGCTTAACAGAAAGTAAACTTATCAAAGGGGCTCTCACGGGCCTCTTTTGTGTTTTGCCGTTTTGCACAGTTTGATCATGAAGTTTTTGTGTGATATAACGAAACAGAAAAAGTTGTCAATATATGTCCGTTTATGAAGCCAAAAAACAAGAACTGTCCCATCCCGCATCTTGCGGTTTTGGGTATAATGTGATAAAATATCATTGTAACATTTTCCGAAAAGGAGAAAAAATATGAAGAAGATCATAGCACTTATCCTTGTGCTTTGCATGACACTTGGCATGATAGTTTCCGTATCTGCCGCAAGTCCTTTTGCGAAGCGACTTAATCTCGTGCGTCTTATTCGTACAATGTTCTCAACTGATAAAGAAGATTATGAGATCGGCGAGCTTGATGACGGAGTCCTCACAGTTTATGTTGATACAGACGGCAGTAAGGTCGCTGACGGAACTCAAAAGAGTCCTTTTCCAACAATAGAAGCAGCTCGCGATGCTGTTCGCGGACTTGACAAGTCAAAGCTTCATGGCATTGAAGTTATCATTGCCGGAGGTACTTACACTGTCGAGAACACTATTGTATTCAATGAAGAAGACAGCGGTTCCGAAAGCTGCCCCATTATCTACCAAGGTGAGGACGGCGCAATACTCAACGGCGGAATCTCCTTTGACCACACCGAGTTCGAAAAAGCAAGCGGAGATACCCTCATGCTCTTTCCCGAAGATGTGCGAGACAAGCTTTACATGTACGACATGAAAAAACTCGGTTATTCTGCAGATGACATTGCAAGAATGTTGTCGGTCGGCAAATATTATAATGAGATCGGAATAATCTACGTAAACGGCAAACAGATGGATCTTGCTCGATATCCCAATGCTGACGAAGGTTGGATAGAGATCGAGGGCGGTCACTTCCTTGATGCTAACGGTAATGAGACACCTTACACCGATAACGATAATGTAGACAAGGAGCTACAAGCCCATCAGACAATAATCGAATACGGTGATGAACATATGGAAAGAGTTCTCTCATGGAAAAACCGTGAGGATCTCTTCGTATACGGACGCTACAGATTCATCTGGTGCCATGATGAAACAGAAGTCACCTCGCTGTATGAGGATAGAGATCAAATGCTCGTTCCATATGCAGGCGGTTACGCTCCCAGAGAGGGCGGTCTGTTCTACTTCTATAACATTCCCGAAGAGCTTGATGCTCCCGGGGAATACTATGTGGATGACAACGCCATACTTTACTACTATCCTACAGAAGAATTTGATACAGCAGAGTTCACCTGCCCCACTCTTGACGAAGATACAATCAGTATAAGAAGTGCGAATTGGCTTACGTTTGACGGACTCACCATTGAATCCACCAAGCAAAGCGGCTTCGTTGCAAAAGCTGACCACCTGACACTCAAAAACTGCAGGATACTTAACAGTTACAAAAACGGCATCAAGTGCGAAGGCGACTATATTACCATTGAAGGATGCGAAATCGCATATATTGGCAACCACGCAGTACAAGTTGAAGGCGGAAGTGAAGTATCCCTCACTAAGTCAAATAATCTTATCTGCAACAACTATATTCACGACTGGTGCACACGCGGTCTCATGAATTGGGGTATCGAGGTAAGCGGCTGCGGTGCCACCGTATGCCATAACGAGATATGTGATTCTATTGACCTTGGTCTTTGCGCAAGAGGTCCGATGAACACAGTTGAGTATAACTATATACACGACACCTGTCAGTTCTTCTGCGACGGCGGTACTCTCACCACTCACGGAAATGCATACGGCACGGTTGTTCGCTTCAATGTTGTAATGAATTGCGGATATGATACCCCTATTGACATTGTAGGTGTTCAGGGTATCACAAGTGACTTCGGAAGCGGAAATGAGTTCTACGGAAATATCATCTATAACACCACAGGCCACAGTACCTCTGTAGCCGACGGAAGAGACACATATATACACAACAATCTTTGCATCAAGCCCGGACGCACCGCCCACGAGGGTATTTGTCGCCCAATTGCTGAGGACGTAAATGCAAACACCACCACCGAAAGAGAAGTTGACGCTCATCTTCTCAGCGACATTTGGCAAAGCACTTTCCCTGAGCTTAATGGTATTAACGGTACCTTTACGCCTGACGGTTACAAATTCAATCCCATGTATATCGGCGCTCCTGCCAACAACACCTATACAAACAACTATCTGTTTATGGACAGAGCCTTCAACACATGGAATGAAGAGGCAAAGCATCATCTCGGAAAAACCACAAAGGTTGAGGAGTATTTTTATCTCTTCTCAGAAATTGATGAAATATCCGCGGCAAATAACAATCTCACCACATACAATTCCAAGAGAAACAATGATCCTATCACGATATCCGAGGCACTCGCAATTGCAAATGAAGCTGTGGGAACTGTTATGACAGAAGAACAGCTTAATGAAGTCGGACGTATCGGTGTTGACTACGGAATCGGCGCCATGCTCATCGAATAAGCAAAATAACACAAACAGAAAAGAGGCTCTTCTGAGTCTCTTTTTTATCGAATAGCGAAAAAATATTTATTTTGATGTTCCATTTTTCAGAAAGATATGCTATAATTTAGTTTAGCGACAATAATAACTTATTTTTTGGAGACAATCATGAGAAAACTTATTACTCTGGCACTCCTGATATCATCGCTGCTCTGCCTTGCATTGTCTGTTGAGGCAACAGTCGGCACAGTCATCTACGGCTACAAAACTAATGAAAAGCCAAACATGGAAAAAATCGACGAATCCTGGGGTGAGCCTGTTATCTACGTTACAAAGGATACTCCCAATGCCGAGCTTCACAAATACTGGTCTGAAAAAATAGACACCTGCAATTTCTCTCAACCGGGAACTTCCAGACAGCTGATCGAACCCGAACCCAGTGATTTTTGGCTGTACGTAACCTATGACGAGAAGAATATCTACATAGGTCTCAAATCTCCCGACACCGAGATCAGCGGTAGCGAAGAAACTCATCGCGGCGACGGTGCACGTGTGTGGCTACAGCCTCTCGTTACCATGAAAAATCCATATTCGGATTATGGCCTTCCCTCCCATCTCACCGAATACGATCAAGAGTATTTGGATATGGAATCCTATTACAACTTCTATTGGAATCTCAATATGTATGAAAACGGGGTTGACACACTCTTTGCCGCACACTATGTGTACAATGTGCAGATCAACTTCCACGACGGATATATGCACGCAACGATTGAGATCCCTAAAATAAACATGGGACTGCAGAAGAACGATGACCCACACGGACTGGAATTCGGAATATGCGTTATGCGTATCAGCTCACGCTCGGCAAGTGATGAAGGGTACGCGGGCTGGCTGACATGGGGCGCAACTCTCCGAGACTACACCCCTACCCCAACAAGTGTCAATACGCTGATCCTTCTTGACCCGGCACAGATAGTTCCCGAGACTGACGCTCCCGAGACTGACGCTCCCGAGACTGACGCTCCCGAGACTGACACTCCTGAGACCGACGCTCCTGAAACCGATGCTCCCGAGACCGACGCTCCCGAGACTGATGCTCCCGAAACTGACGCTCCCGAGACCGACGCTCCCGAGACTGACGCTCCCGAGACCGACGCTCCCGAGACTGAAGCTCCTGAGACTGATGCTCCCGAGACTGGTGCTCCCGAGACCGATGCTCCCGAAACTGTTGCTCCCGAGACTGATGCTCCCGAAACTGTTGCTCCCGAGACTGACGCTCCCGAGACTGACGCTCCCGAGACCGATGCTCCCGAAACTGTTGCTCCCGAGACTGACGCTCCCGAAACTGACGCTCCCGAAACTGACGCTCCCGAAACTGACGCTCCCGAAACTGACGCTCCTGCTGAACCTGCCAAGAAGAATAATACCGGTCTCATAATCGGAATAGTGGCAGCCGTCATAGCAGTTGGTGCAATTGCAGGTGTCGTTATAACAAAGAAAAAGAAATAAAACTATAAGGAGATATATTATGAAAAAGATTTTAGCTCTTTCCCTTCTCACTGTTCTCATTTTTGTCTTCGCAATCGCAGCCAACGCCGCTGTCGGAACTGTCGTATACGGTTACAAAACCAATGAGGTTCCAAATCTCGAGATTATTGATGAAACATGGGGCGAGCCATCAATCTATGTAGATAAGAACTCCCCCAATACCGAGCTCCACAAATACTGGACAGAAGAGATCGACACAAGCTACTATGCTCATGGCGGCACAGGCCCCAACGGCAGACAGAACATCAATCCCGAGGAATCCGATTTTTGGATGTATATCCTGTATGACGACACAAACCTCTACGTTGCTGTAAAATCCCCTGACGTTCTCCCCTCCGGTTGTGATTCTCTTCACAGAGGCGACGGCGTTCATCTGTACATCCAGCCCCTGTCTGAGATGGCAAACCCTTACAATGACTACGGTATGGCAGACGGACTCACCGAATATGACGATGAATTCCAGGCACTTGAAGAATACTACCATTTTTACTGGAATCTTAACAAAACCTGCGACGGTGTTGACAAAATCTATGCCGGTCTCCGCGCAGAAGTTGCAAATATCACCTTCGCTGACGGTTATATGCATGCAATACTTTCCGTTCCACTTTCCAATTTCGGACTTGAAGAGGGCGAAGATCTCACAAACTTTGAATTCGGAACAAGCATGATGCGTTGCAGCTCTCTCAATCTTTATGACGAGGGTTATGCGGGATGGCTTTCATGGGGTGCAACTCTCAGCGAATACACAAAAACTCCCGAAAGCGTGAACACGATCATTCTTCTGGACGAAGAAAAGATTCCTGTAAAGACAGATGAAGCAGATCAGGAGCCTGAAAACGAGGTGAATAACGGCGATACACCCAAGGCAGAAAAGGACAACACTGCTCTTGTAATCGCTATCGTTGCAATCGCTCTCGCAGTTATCGAAGCTGCAGTCATTGTTATCATTGTAAAGACAAAGAAATAATAACTGAAAAAGGGGCTTTCGCAGCCTCTTTTTTACTTTGGATTTTGCTTTTTTGTTGAAATGTTCAACAATATGTGATAGAATAAGATCATCACAACAAACGGAGGAATTTTCCGTGCAATCATTAAGATATTTATACAGGATCGGACGCGGACCGTCATCCTCCCACACAATGGGACCCCTTGCTGCGGCAAAGAGATTTTTGTCCGAATCTCCTGCAGCAGAAAAATACACCGCCGTGCTCTACGGTTCACTTGCAAAAACCGGTCGTGGGCACATGACTGACCATATCCTGAAAGAAGCCTTTGACGGCAAGAATTTCAACATTGTCTTCGACTGTGATACCCCCACTGATTACCATCCCAACACCGTTGACTTTATCGCTGTAAGTGATGGGCAAGAAATATTCAGACGCAGATATTACAGCATCGGCGGAGGTGAGGTTGTTGCAGAGGGAGAGACGACTCAGGAGCACGAAAACGTGTACCCTCTCCGCTCCTTTACAGAGATCTCCGAATACTGCCGTGCGCGAGATATGCGTATTTGGCAGTACGTTGAAGAATGCGAAGGTCCCGAGATCTGGGATTATCTTTCCGAGGTTTGGAGCGTCATGCAGAACGCCATCAAGGAAGGGCTTGAAGCCGAGGGCATACTTCACGGTGGCATCGGAACTGTTCGTAAAGCAAGATATCTCTTCCGCCAGAAGCACATTGACGAGAGTGCCGAGACGAAGATGAACCGACTCATCTGCGCATATGCTTACGCTGTCAGTGAGCAGAATGCGTCCGGCGGGCTGATCGTTACTGCACCTACCTGCGGGGCTTGCGGAGTTGTGCCTGCTGCTATGAAATTCCTTCAGCCCAAGCGTAACTTTACCGAAGAACAGATCATCCACGCCCTTGCAACAGGTGGTGTTATTGGCAATCTTATAAAGACCAATGCTTCCATCAGCGGTGCTGAATGCGGATGTCAGGCGGAGATCGGCACGGCATGTGCAATGGCTGCGGCTGCGGCTGCTGAACTTTACGAGCTTGACCTCGACCAGATCGAATGTGCGGCTGAAATGTCAATTGAGCATCACCTTGGGCTGACCTGCGACCCGATTCTCGGTCTTGTACAGATTCCCTGCATTGAGAGAAACGCCATTGCCGCAATGAGAGCGCTTAATGCAGTAAACCTCGCGGATTTTCTCGCAGACTCAAGAAAGATCACCTTTGATATGATAGTTGAGACCATGTATGAAACAGGTAAAGACCTAAAGGTCATCTACCGCGAAACGTCCGAGGGTGGACTCGCAAAGAAATACTCAAAATAAAAAAATAAAGTCGCGACAAACATCTTGAAACGGCAATGCGGCTGTGATATAATTGACAAAATACGTTATTTTGACGGAGGCAAATAATGAGCAAGAAAACCAAGGCTACATCCGGTGCGGATGAAAGAACCCCATCTCTTCCCCAATACTTTTCTTGGATCAACAGCACAAATGAAGGTTCCACAGAAGAACAGACAGTAACTAACCTTGAGTATTTCAAGTGGCTCCATGACACACACGGCATGAAGCTCAAAATATATGCGTGGGACGCTGGTAACCTTGACGGTGCAGGCTACTACGACAACCCCAATGAGTCCGAAAGACTTAAGAAGCAGTACCCGAACGGATACAAGCCCTGCGTTGACAAGGCTGCTGAATTCGGATGCCATCTCGGTGTATGGGGCGGTGCAGACGGCTATGGTGACACTCCCGAAGAGGAAGCAAAGCGCCATGAGCTTCTCGTATCTCTCTGCCGTGACCTCGGCTTTATGCAGTTCAAGTTTGACGCGGTATGCGGATGGCCCAGAGAAGAAAAGCACCTCATGTTCAAGAAGACCATGGATGAGTGCCGTCAGTACGTTCCCGACCTCATCGTTCTTAACCACCGTCTCTGGCTTGGCGAAGGTGAAATCGCTGCGACAACTTATCTTGTAGAAGGTGTTGAGACATACATCGACGTTCACACATTCAATGAGATCTCCGGGCCTCACCACCGTATGGCACCTCTCACCCGCGCGCTTGTTCCCGGACTGAAGAGACTTGCTGAGGACCACGGTGTGTGCATCTCCTCCTGTATCGACTATTTCGAGGACGATCTTATAATTCAGGCGTTCTCCCGCTGTCTCATTCTCGCGCCCGAGATCTACGGTAACCCCTGGCTTATGCGCGACGATGAGCAGGCAAGACTTGCAAAGATCTACAACATTCACGCAAAGTATGCTGATATTCTCGTGAACGGCATGCCCCTTTCCGAGGAGATATACGGTCGCAACGCTATCTCCCGCGGTGATGCTGATACACGTCTTATCACATTTGTAAACTCTTCTTGGGAAGCAAAGACTGTAAAGATCAATATTTCCGAAGATATTGCTCTCTCCGACTGCGAGGGTAAGGAGTACGTTGTTAAGTATATTCATCCCTACGAAGAGCACATTGCTACCGTTAAGGCCGGAGAAGACGTAATGATCGAGATCGAGCCTGCACGCGCTGCGCTTATTCTCGTACAGGAAAAGAGCAGATTCGAGAAGGAAGATTTCGTCCTCACAGGATGTAAGTACGAAACCGTTTACGGTCCCGGTGCTGAAGCAGAAAAGGTTCGTATCTTCAAGGCAAACGGTGCAATCGGCTCCATCGGCAAGAGATCCGTTGACTATGCCGCAATCGTCGGCGACAACACAATCGCACGTCCTGTGGCACTCGGTACACTCAAAGCCGCTCCCGTTCCCGCAAATATCGAACAGCTTTACGAAGCGACCTGCTTTGCGGCTGACTGCGATTCTCTCGAATATCAGTCTCTCAAGCGTTCGGGCGAAACAAAGATTAGAGAGGTTAAGGCTGCCCGTGATGCATTCTTCGCACAGGAGTCCTACATTTTCCGCGGAACTGAATCAAGAGCAATGTTTGACGGCAATCCCGACACATTCTTTGACACCGACTCCAAGTACAGAAAGACAAGACTGGGCGGCGGCTGTCTCCGTGTGGATCTTGGCGATGCTTATGACATCAGCCGCGTTGAAATTGAAACTTTCGCTGTAAACGAAGCAGATCCTCAGCTTCAGGAGGCACATTTCGAGCCTATGGCACAGGTTTCTCTTGATCTTGCAGACTGGACTGATGCTCCTCTTCTCGGCGTAGCTGAAGCAGATGAGTTAAGCAAAATCCCCACAATTCTCGACTTCTGCCACCTGACAAATTATCGTGAAGGCAAGAGATGCGTTGCTACTTACACAGTAAACGCAAAGGCACGCTACTTCCGTCTGCCCGATCCCATGGACAGAATCTTCTCCTTCACCGCTTACGATAAGGACGGCAATAAAATCAATCTCACCGCGCCTCATGCAAACAACATGCTCGCGCCTTACGCAAAGACAGGATTCACCTCCGCTCGTTCTCTCAAGGTAACTCTTCCCGAAAGCTACTCCGATGGTGCGTACATCGCTGTCGGTACAGACGGTATCCACGGAGTTGAAGGTGTTTACTGTGCACTTGAGATCAACGGTGTGCCTGTTGGCGCATATGACCGTGCTTGCAGCTACCCCTTCAACAACTGGGAATATATTGCACCCAGTCCCGAGTCAGGTTTCACCTACTACTTCCGCCTCACTCCCGAAATGAAGGGCAAGGAGATCACTCTCCACGCATTCTACAAGGAAGACTGCCAGGTAGTTACAAAGGCGTGGGTATGTGACTCCAACTTCAAAAAACCCATTGCTGAGCTGAATATATAAATCATTTCAAAAATATACGGGTTAGCTTTTGCTGCCCGTATAGCTTTATACAACCGGAGGACCCTATGAATCTCGGATTCAAACTGTTTTTTACCGATAAAACCGAACACGTCTCACTCGCATCTCTCAGCGGAGAAACTATAGGTAATACTACTGTTTACAAAACAACAGTAAACGGCGCCCGTGTAACATGGACGTTTGAGCACATAGTTGCCGGTGACATTATCTCACTTGATGTTAAAGGAGACGCTCCCCTCGGTATCTCACGCATCGACAGCATCGTTTTTGATGTGGATTCTTTCTCTGTAACCGATCGCATTCCTTTCTTTGGCACAAACGCCGACCACACCGAGACAAGATATCCCTGCGAGCTTGTAGAAGACACCCCATATACCAACACAGCAACAGGGCTGTTTCCTACTCTTGTGTCAAACGGCATAGCGCTTGCCCTCGTACCACCTTTTAATAACGTAGCAGTTACAGGTGCGGTCAGACACGGAAATGCTCTGACTTATTTTGCCAAGACCTTATTCACAGAGGACGCTTTAAGCTATACAAAACTCTCTGCAGAGCGTGTATTCTACTCGGAAAACATCTCAATCGACGGGCTCTTTGATGTTTGCGAGTCGTGTCTTCCTGTGAGCAGCTTTCCCATGCCAAAACTGGTTGGCTGGAACTCCTGGGACTACTATGAGCAGAGCGTGACACCTGACGATATTTACGAAAATGTGGATTTTCTGAAGAATTGCTCCTTTAAGGATCATGTAAAGTACATAGTTATCGACGACGGCTGGCAGCATGACTGGGGAGACTGGTGGGCAAACGACAAGTTCTCCTGCGGTCTTGATCATGTTGCAAGGCGCATAACTGAGGCAGGTTTTGTTCCGGGTATCTGGATGGCTCCTCTCAGAATACGCAAAACCGCAGACATGTTTAAGGATCACATGCATTGGTTCTGCAAGGATGACAATGCCCCCGACGGTGTAATGTCATTTGGAGACATGTATTGCGTTGACCCGACAGTTCCCGAGGCAAGACAGTATATTCTTGACACCTACGAAAAGCTGTACGGCTATGGCTATAGGCTGTTTAAGATCGACTTCCTTATTCAAGTTGTTTGCGCCAAGAAATTCTATGATACTACTGCCACTCCATACTCCGTGCTCAGCGAATTGATGATTGACATCAGAAAAGCCACGGGAGAGGATGCAATTATTCTCGGATGCTCTCTGCCCGTTCAGTGCGGCGCGGATATTGCACAGTCAATGCGCAGCGGCGTTGATATTCATGTACACTTCCCTCATGTTGTCTGGGCTACAGAATCCCTTGCATGGACTTGGATGTACAACGATCGCGTAACAAGAATTGACCCCGACTTCCTCGTTGTTCGCGGTGAGGAAACTTCAAATGACAAGTGGGAACGGAACGAAAAGTACCTGCTTCACGGAAGACGGGGAGATCCCGGTGGATTCAGCTTGGATATCAGATGGGCTAACGGCGACCGATTCAACGCCATTGAAGCGGAGACATGGGCTAATATAGTTGCCATAAGCGGTGGAAACGTATTCCTATCCGACAAGATGACAACTCTTAACGAGAAAGGTATCTCCATTATCGAAAACGCGCTGAAGGTAGCCCAGAACGGATGCCGTCCCATGTATCTTGAGGATGATATCAGACTTCCCTCCGTATGGAAAGGTGAAACTGCTGTACTTATCTTAAACTGGGAGGAAATTCCAGTGAAGAAGACCGTGAAAGGTCTCGGCAAATCGCTCACATCCGACAAGCCTATTTCGGTAAGCGGTGAGGACGTGACAGTTTCACTTCTGCCCCACGAGAGTATAGTAATTTTTGTAAAATAATACAGAAGCCAAGGGATAATCTCCTTTGGCTTTTTGTTTTCCTAATATTCTCCAATTAGATTGACTTTCCCACTCAATGGTGCTATAATTACGATTGTTGCAAGATACCCCCTCGGAGGTTACTATGGAAAAAACTATCAGCAAAAATGCAAAGATAATCACGCTCTTGTGCACATTAGTCTATTTTGCAAGCTATCTCACAAGAATCAATTTTGCCGTTATGCTCGTTAAGATCTGCGCTGACATGAATGCCGCAAAAACGGAAATGGCAGTTGTTGTTACGGGACTTACCATCGTTTACGGTGTAGGTCAGGTCATCAGCGGCTTCCTTGGCGACAAGATAAAACCCCGCTATATGCTATCCGCGGGTCTATCACTTGCATCCGTATGCAACGTGCTGATTTTCTTCACCGCAAGTATTCCTGTAATGACCGTGATCTGGTGTGTTAACGGATTTGCGCAGTCCATGCTGTGGCCGCCTATCGTCAGAATTATGTCTACATATCTGGCTGACCACGAATACAGCTATGCCGCTGTGCGCGTTTCTTGGGGATCTTCAATTGCAACGATCATACTTTACACCTGCTGCCCTCTTCTGCTCGGATTTATGGACTGGCGAAGCATAATGCTGATTTGTGCCGCTGTTGCCATTGCAATCATGATCGCGTGGACAACTCTCAGCCCGAAATACCTTGTTTCAACAGGTTCTGTTGCTGTATCCGATAATAAATCTGACAGTAAAGCAGAAACAAAAGCAGCGACACTTCCCGTGCCGAAATTTGTTTTCCTGCCTATTGTTCTTATTATGCTCGGCATCATCCTCCAGGGTACACTCCGTGACGGCGTAACAAACTGGATGCCCTCTTACCTGTGTGAGACATTCGGTCTGCCCGAGGAGGAGTCCATAATCTCAACGGTAATTCAGGCAGTATTCAGCATACTCAGCTTCTGGTGCTTCGATTTCCTCCATCGCAAGGTATTCAAGAATGAGGTTACCTGCGCGTCGGTAATTTTCGGTGCATCGGCAATCTGTGCGGCTGCGCTGTATTTGGTAAACGTGTACACATCCTCTGCGGCGGTTTCACTCATTCTCATGGCTGTTATCATTGCGTGTATGCACGGCATCAACCTTATGCTCATCTCAGTAGTACCCAAGCGCTTCCTCAAAAGCGGCAAGGTTGCTACATACTCGGGTATTCTCAACGCCTGCACGTATATCGGTGCATCCATTGCCACATATGGCTTTGCGGCAATCGCTGAAAACCACGGATGGAACGCAACTATCCTCACTTGGATAATCATCTCTGCGGCCGGTCTTGCAGTTTGCTTTGCTGCTGCACCGCTGTGGAAAAAATTCCGCAAGGAATATGCAGATAAATAAAACACAGGGCGTATTTTCGGATGCGTCCTTTTGCTTTGCAACTTTTAATTGACAATCCACTATTCTAATGGTATAATTATTTAGTAATGTTGTAATTTTATACGAGGTGAATAATGAAGACAAAGCTTTCGTGGAAATTCTGGTGCGCACTTACGGTATTCGGACTCATGGGTCAGATCGCGTGGGTTGTGGAGAACATGTACCTCAACGTGTTTATCTACAAAATGTTCAACGCATCTGCCTCTGACATTTCCGCTATGGTTGCGGCAAGTGCCATAGCGGCTACGCTGACAACGATCCTAATCGGTGCTCTGTCAGACAGAGTCGGCAAACGTAAGCTTTTTATATGCGGCGGTTATATCCTTTGGGGTGTGTCAATATTCGCCTTTTCCCTGCTTCGTGCGGATGTAATCGGTGCAGTGTTCCCTCTCACAGTCTCTGTGGCTGCTGTAGGTGTTACTCTTACAATAATTCTCGACTGTCTCATGACATTCTTCGGTTCAAGCGCCAATGATGCGGCTTTCAACGCATGGCTCACCGACAGCACTGACAATACAAATCGCGGCGCTGCTGAGGGTATTAACGCAATGATGCCTCTCGTGGCTATTCTCGCTGTATTCGGCGGATTCATGGGGTTTGACCTTGATAAAAGCGAAAGCTGGACCGCGATATTCTCAATCATCGGTATCTGCACACTCATAATCGGTATTATCGGTTTCTTCATCATCGAAGAAAAATGTACAGTTCCCTCTGAAACAGGTTACTGGAAAAACGTAATTTACGGTTTCCGTCCCTCTACTGTGCGCTCTAACAAGTCTTTCTACTTCTACCTCATAGCCTTTGTTATCTTCAACATCGCAATTCAGATATTCATGCCGTACCTCATCATATACTACGAGGTATCACTCAAAATGGCTGATTACGTGTTCGTCATGGCGCCGGCAATTATTCTTGCATCCGTTGTGACCGCGTTCTGGGGACGTTTTTACGATAAAAAGGGATTTAACAAGTCGTCATTCTGGTCCCTGCTTTGGCTTGGTGTGGGATTCGTGCTTCTGTATGTTTTCCGATCAACCGCTCTTGTTTTTGTCGGATCGCTCCTCATGATGTGCGGATATCTCTCCGGCATGGCAGTTTTCGGCGCAAAGATCCGTGATCTGACCCCCCATGGTAAAGCCGGAATGCTCCAAGGTGTGCGTATCTTCTCGCAGGTACTTCTGCCCGGTGTCATCGGTCCGTACATCGGCAAGGCTGTTCTTGCAAATGCCGAAACTATAGTAAATAACGACGGAACAACATCCTTTGTTCCAAGTGCAAATATATTCCTTGCCGCACTTATCGTAATAGTCATTCTTGCAGTTGTTCTTGTAATTGCAGGGAGTAAAAAAAAACCGAAAACCGTTAGTCTCGATTCCTGCTTCCCGGGCGAAGATGAAATAGACTGGACTACATATCCCCGCCCGCAGATGAAGCGTGATTCTTACCTTTCCCTGTGCGGCAAATGGCATCTTTCGGTTATCAACAATGGTGAGATTCAGGCTGTTGGCGAGATCGAAGTTCCTTTTTCTCCCGAAACCGTGCTCTCAGGCATAGGTCGATCTCTTAAAAAAGGAGAAACGTGGCTTTACGAGAAAACATTTACCTTTGGGGACGGATTTAACCGAGGTCGCGTAATTCTTCACTTCGGTGCGGTGGATCAGATTGCTGTTGTTTCGGTAAACGGTCATAGACTTACCGAGCACGTAGGCGGTTATCTTCCTTTTGAATTTGATATTACCGAGTACATTACAGACGGCGAGAATACTGTAACAGTTGAAGTTACCGATGAGCTTGACCGAGAGCTGGCGTATGGCAAACAGCGCAAGGATCGCGGCGGTATGTGGTACACCCCCATAAGCGGTATCTGGCAGGCTGTGTGGCTTGAAAGTGTGCCGATGGAATATATCTCATCTCTGCGACTTACACCTACCCTTGACAGCATAACCATAGAAGTTTCAGGCGCAGTGGGAGAGAAATCCGTTAGGATCACAACTCCTGTTGGTGAGATCAGCCAGGTGTTCGAGGGAGACAGTATTACCATCTCAATTCCTGACCAAAGGCTGTGGACGCCCGAAGATCCTTATCTTTACAGCTTCACCTTAACCGCGGGTGAGGACAAAATCGAGTCCTACTTCGCACTTCGTACCGTTTCCGTTGAGCTGGAAGGAAAATATATTGCGTTAAACGGCAAGCCCTATTTCTTCCACGGTCTGCTTGACCAAGGATACTACAGCGACGGAATATATACCCCAAAAACTCCCGCGGGTTTTCTTTATGACATCCGAAAAATGAAGGAATGTGGCTTCAATATGCTCCGCGAGCATATCAAGATCGAGCCTGAGCTGTTCTATTATTACTGTGACAAGCTCGGCATGATCGTTTTCCAGGACATGGTCAACTCCGGAAAGTACAGCTTCTTTGTTGATACAGCGCTTCCCACTATCGGAATCAGACGCGGCATCACGCATAAAGCGAGTAAACGTCGCCGTGAAGCTTTTGAGGCTGACAGCAGAGAGACTGTTGACCTTCTCTACAACCATCCATCCGTGTGCTACTACACCATCTTCAACGAGGGCTGGGGCCAGTATGACGCTGACAGAATCTACGGTGAACTAAAGGCATACGATCCCTCCCGTATCTGGGATGCCACATCTGGTTGGTGGAGTGAGAAGCTGAGCGACGTTCAAAGTGAGCACATCTATTTTAAGAAGCTCGACTTGAAGTCTGACGGTAAGCATCCTCTCGTTTTATCCGAGTTTGGCGGATATTCCTGCAAGATAGAGGGTCACTCTTTCAATCTTGACAAGACATACGGCTACCGATTCTTCAGTAAAACAGCCGATTTTGAGGCGGCACTTCACAAGCTGTATCTTGAAGAGGTCATACCAATGATAGATCGCGGACTGTGCTGTACGGTGCTGACTCAGGTAAGCGACGTTGAGGATGAAACAAACGGTCTTCTCACTTATGACCGAAAAATACTGAAAGTGAATGCCGATGAAATGAAAAAGATCGGCCAAAATATCAATGACGCATTTATTTCAAAAATACATAATACATAAAGGAGATACACCATGGGACTTATCAAGACAGCAATCAACTCAGTTAAAGGCACTCTTGCAGACCAGTGGAAAGAGTATTTCTACTGCGAATCAATGGACAACGAGACTCTTATCACACGTGGTATCAAACAGGCAGGCGGCAAAAAAGGTAGCGATAATGTGATTTCTGCCGGTTCCGGTATCGTTGTTGCAGACGGTCAGTGCATGATCATCGTTGATCAGGGTAAGATCGTTGAAGTTTGCGCAGAACCCGGTCAGTTCACTTATGACTCATCCTCAGAACCCAGCATTTTCACAGGCAGTCTCGGCGAATCCGTTGGCGACGTTCTTAAGAATATGTGGACACGATTCACATACGGCGGCGCAACAGGTAAGGATCAGAGAGTATACTACTTCAACACCAAGGAAATAATTGACAACAAGTTCGGTACACCTACCCCCATTCCCTTCCGCGTTGTTGACAGAAACATCGGTCTGGATATCGACGTATCCGTTCGTTGCTCCGGTATCTATTCATTCAAGATCACAAATCCCATACTGTTCTACACAAACGTATGCGGTAACGTAGTACGTGAATATAATGTAAGTGACATCGAATCTCAGCTTAAGGCGGAATTTATCAGTGCACTTCAGCCTGCGTTCGGCACACTTTCCGCAAACGGACTCCGTCCCAGTGATCTCCCCGCACACACAATGGAGCTTGCCGATGCAATGAATGAAGCACTCTCAAAGAAGTGGAACGAGCTGCGCGGTCTCTCCGTTGTATCAGTTGCGCTTAACCCCATTTCTCTTCCCGAGGAAGATGCGGAGCTTATCAAGACTGCACAGCGTGCTGCAATCCTTCGCGATCCTTCAATGGCGGCTGCTACTCTTGTCGGCGCTCAGGCTGATGCAATGAAGGCTGCGGCTGAAAATAAGGGCGGCGCAATAAACGGATTCATGGGTCTGAACATGGCAGCAAATGCGGGCGGTGCTGACACACAGTCACTTTTCGCTATGGCTCAGCAGAAGAAGGAAGATGTTGCTCCTGCAGTCGACGGTTGGAAGTGTGCTTGCGGTAGTGTTAATACAGGCAAGTTCTGCACCAATTGCGGTGAGAAGAAGCCGGAGGACGGTTGGAAATGCGCTTGCGGCAGCGTAAACAAAGGTAAATTCTGCTCCGAATGCGGCGCAAAGAAGCCTGCTGACGCTCCTCTCTACCGTTGCGACAAATGCGGTTGGCAGCCCGAAGATCCCGCAAATCCCCCGAAGTTCTGCCCCGAATGCGGTGATCGTTTCGACGAAAACGACAGATAACGCATCAGCTCAAAAATTCCCCGAAAGGAGTGAATCATTTGACAGCATTGCTTGAATACAAATGCCCGTGTTGCGGCGGCGCAATTGAGTTTGACGCGGGCTCGCAAAATCTGAAATGTCCCTACTGCGATACCGAGTTTGATATTGACACCTTAAAAAGCTACGGTACGGTTCTCGAAAAAGACCGCGAGGATTCATTCGACTGGAGTAAATCAAAAGGAAGTGAGTGGACTGAAGACGAAACACTGGGCATGATCGTCTACTCATGCAAGTCCTGCGGCGGCGAGATCATTGGAGACAACACCACAGCCGCTACCTCCTGTCCGTTCTGCGGCAATCCTGTCGTTCTGACCGGTCAGTTATCCGGAGCACTGAAGCCTGATCTTGTACTTCCCTTCAAGCTGGATAAGAACGCGGCCAAGGAAGGTCTGATGCGTCATATTTCAAAAAAGCCCCTTTTGCCAAAGGTATTTAAGGATCAGAACCATATTGACGAAATCAAAGGAATTTACGTTCCGTTTTGGCTTTTCGATGCCGATGTAAAGGCTTCCGTCAGATTTAAGGCAACCCGACTCCGTTCTTGGAGTGATATGAAGTACAACTACACCGAAACTCAGTACTATTCAGTAGTGCGCGGAGGCTCTGTCTCATTTGAGAATGTGCCTGCAGACGGCTCTACAAAAATGCCGGATGATCTGATGCAGTCCATTGAGCCTTTTGATATTTCCTCTGCGGTGGACTTCAAAACAGCATATCTTGCGGGATTTTTTGCTGACAAATACGACGTTTCCGCCGATGACTGCATCGAAATTGCTAATGACAGGATCAAGAAAAGCACATCCGACGCGTTTGCTGACACGGTTGACGGATATGCTTCAGTCACACCCGAAAGCAGCACAATAAATCTTACCGGAAAAGGCACGAGATATGCTTTGCTTCCCGTGTGGATACTTAACACAACCTGGAACGGCAATAAATACACCTTTGCAATGAACGGTCAGACCGGAAAATTCGTGGGAAACCTTCCCATTGACAAAAAGGCGGCTCTTCGCTGGGCTATCAGTCTCACACCCGTCTGCACAGTTGCAGTTTACCTAATAAGTCTGCTGCTTCGTGCAATGGGACTTATTTAAGGAGGGCGGCATGAGAAAAGTTTACATATATCTCGTTATGCTCATCTGCCTCACTCTCGTGATTCCGACTGTATGCACTGCTACAGCGTACAACCAGCCGGACTACGTTACCGACAATGCGGGTGTGCTTACAAAAGGTGAAATATCGTCTCTTTGCGTAAAGCTTGAAGAGATAAGCGACCGACATTCTGTCAGCGTTGCTGTATTTATTACAGACGACATGGTTGATCCCGATAGCGGAAGAGAATTTACCGATATTGATGAGTACGCCGAGTATCTTTTCGACAATTACAGCTACGGTTACGGCGAAACTGACGACGGAATTCTGTTCGTTATTTCACTTGGTGGCCGTGATTGGTGTGTTTTTGCAGCAGGATACGGTGACACCGTGATGAACAGTCGCGGTTTTGATCAAGTTGAGAATGAAATAATACCCTACCTTAGCGACGGTGAATACTATAGAGCCTTTTCCCACTTTGGTGATGTCTGTGACGAGCTTATTACGGATTCTTACGGTTCATCGGTAACATCCGGCAAATGGATTCTCACCTGCTTTATCGTTGGTCTTGTGATCTCAATCATCACAGTTGGTATTATGGCATCAATGAATAAGTCAGTTCGATACGGAGTCTCTGCTAACAGCTACATCGTAAACGGAAGCTTCTCACTTACGGAAAAGCAGGATATTTTCCTCTACCGAAACGTAATGAGAACACCGCGGCAGACTTCGGAAAGCAGTAGAGGCAGTCGTTCCGGTGGCAGCTCAAGCGGAAGAAGCAGCAGAAGCGGAAAATTCTAAACAAAATAACAAGAACTTCCTACATTTCGGTGTAAGAAGTTCTTTTTTTCAGTATTCTATGAGCAAAGCCACATTTAACATATATTATTGAATATGTCCGCAAAACCGATCTATCTCTTAATATATGTCTTCCGTATTCTCCGACTCAAGAAGAATATTATACTTTATCTTTGCCAGAATCCTCACAAGAGTTTCCCTTTCTTGTGAATTGAGATTGCTCATCGCAATATTCTCTTCTTCACAAATCCGTCTCTTTATTGCATCGTCGAGCGCGCGACCTTTTTCAGTTAGAAATACGCGTGTCGCTCTCAGATCATACTCGTCAGGTCTGCGCATCACAAATCCTGCATGCTCCATTTTCTGAAGTGCTACGCTTATCGTTGGAGCTTTCATATGGGTAGCTTTTACAAGGTCAAGCTGTGTTCTGCCATCCCTCTTTGCAAGCTCAAGAAGCAAATATCTCTCTGACTTCTGTGTTATGGGATTGTCCGCATCTTTTTCTCTGAGCTTCTCGCCCATAAGTCGTGTTATCTCGTTTATTAACAGCATCGGAGATTTTCTCGGATCAATAGAATCATTATTATGCTCCGGTGCTTTTCCATTAACATTAAGATTATGCATATCTTCCCTCCGCCCATTAATTGATTATAAAATAATTTAATTTGTAATTAATTATACCACGCAAAACTACAAAAGTCAATCCCGAAGATGATTTTGCAACAAAAAAAGAGCAACTCTCTGCACAAGCTGCTCTTTCAAGTAAATTATTTCTTCTTGAGTTTTTCAATATATGCCGCAAAGTCTGACATGGTTTTCGGCACATCAATTCTCTGTGGGCAGATTCCCGCACATGCACCGCATCCTACACAAGCGGACGGCTTTTTATCCTCGGCAACTGCGTGATATCTTTCCCATGCGCCCCAGCCGGGTGAGAAGAGCATTTCATTGTAGATTGAGATGAGCTCGGGGATATCAAGTCCCACAGGACAAACCTCACAGCAATATCTGCACGCTGTGCAAGGTACTGTGCCAAGCATTGCGCGACCGATCTCGTCAACCAGCGCGATCTCTTCTGCGGTAAGCTTTACATCAGATGAGAAAGTCTTGAGGTTGTCTTCAAGCTGGTCCATTTCAGTCATGCCGCTGAGCACTACCTTCACGCCCGGAAGCGCGAGAAGCCAGCGAAACGCCCAAGATGCGATTGAGTCCTCCGGTCTTCTTGCCTTAAGCATTGCTTCGTGCTCGTCGGAAAGCTTTGCCAGTCTGCCACCGCGTACAGGTTCCATTACCCACACGGGAATACCTCGCTCTGTGAGCATATCGTACTTGACCTTTGCCTCTTGCAGCTCCCAGTCAACGTAATTGAGCTGGATCTGGCAGAACTCCATCTTGTCACCGTAGAGCTCAAGGAACTTGCCCATTGCCTCGTTTGTTGCATGAGTGGAGAAGCCAAGGTGACCGATTCTGCCTGCCGCCTTTTGCTCGAGAAGATACTTAACGATTCCGCGCTCCTCGTCGCAATAGATGTCAAGATTGTCGTCAGACACATTGTGGATAAGGTAGAAGTCAAAATGGTCCACGCCGCATTTCTGAAGCTGTTCTTCAAATATTACCGCGGGCGGGTTGTCTCTTCCCTGAGGCATGTTTCCCGGGAATTTGGAAGCAAGATAATAGCTGTCACGAGGGTAATTCTTGAGGATCTTACCAACCACAACCTCTGATTTGTAGCTGTGATACATGTACGCTGTGTCGAAATAGTTAACCCCTGCCTTGATAGCGCGATCGAAAAGCTCTGCTGTGCGCACTTCGTCTATCACGTCTCCCTCAAGTGTGGGAAGTCTCATGCAGCCGTAGCCGAGAGTGGAAAGTTTCTTGCCCTTAAAATCAATATAATTCATTATACACCTCTATGTATTTATTATCAAACTTTTATTTTGCCTGAGAGTATGTCCTTGTAGTCTGCGAGGTTAAGTTTAAGAAGCTCCGGTGTGTCAAGTCCGTAGGGGCATTTTGATCTGCACTGACCGCATTCAAGGCAATTTTCGATGTTCAACATCTTTTCCTGATATTCCTCGGTCAGCCACATGGCGGATGGACTGCGGCGGATCATCTGGGACATTCTTGCACAGTTGTTGATCTCAATATCCACGGGGCACGGCATACAGTAGCCGCATCCTCTGCAGAAGTTACCGAGCAACTCTGCCCTGTCTTTGTCAATAAGGGACTTCAGCTCGTCATCCATTGTCGGCGGTGCTGTGATATATGAAATGAACTCGTCAAGCTCACTTTCCTTCTGCACGCCCCAAATGGGAAGCACGTTGTCGAACATCTCCATCCAAGCATACGCGGCGCGGGAGTTGGTGATAAGACCACCGGAAAGACCTTTCATGGCAATAAAACCGACATTTTTTTCTTTGCACAGCTTAACAAGCTCCAATTCGTGCTCTGTCGCAAGATAGCAGAACGGGAACTGCAGTGTTTCGTAAAGTCCCGACTCCACCGCTTCTCTTGCTACGTTCAGTCTGTGATTGGTGATTCCGATATGGCGGATCTTGCCCTGAGCCTTTGCTACAAGCATTGCCTCGTACAGACCGCTTCCGTCGCCGGGTTTCGGACAAAAAGGAAGATTATGGAACTGGTAAATATCAATGTAATCCGTATTCATATTGGTAAGGCTGGTCTCCAGATCCCGCCAAAATGCTTCAGGGGTGGTCGCGCCTGTTTTTGTTGCGATATGTATCTTCTCTCTTGTCCCGTTACCGAACGCTAAACCGAGCTTAATTTCGCTGTCGGTGTAATATCGCGCTGTGTCAAAGAAGGTAAAGCCTGCGTCATATGCTTTCCGAAGCAGCATTACCGCATATTCGTCGCTGACACGCTGAATAGGCAATGCTCCAAAGGCATTTTTGATAGAGGCTATCCCTGTTTTGCCGAGTATGACCTTGCTCATATTCAAATCTCCCGATAATCAACTATTTTATATATTTTACCATATTTCAGGCAAAAAAGAAATACTTTTTAAGAAAAAAATGCATCTCGGATTTACGGCGAAATAAAAATATGATAAAATATTTCTGTAGATGTTAGAAACAGGAAAAATCTCCGTCTTATACAGATGAAAGGCCTTTACTACAGAAAACGAGGTATATTGATATGAAACGTGAAAAGCTTTTTGAGGCTATCGGTGCAGTCAAGGATAAATATTTGAAAAGAAGCGAGAAGAGACACGTTCCTCTTGTGAATTACTCCGGCTGGATAGCATGCGCTGCCTGCATTTGCATTGCCGTAGCGGCTGTTTTGCTGATGCCCGAGCCTACCGAAAACGTAATAGTAAACGAGCATAACGTAATAAATCAGACTGTTCTCTCGCCTCAGCTGGGTCTGCCGTCTGATGAGGGAGCGACAGGTGATAATGTGCTCTCAACCATTGATTCAGGCACATTCTTCTCTATCAACGGTATGGGGTTTGAAGCCTATAGCGAGCAAGATGTTTTGGTCAACCTGAGCTTTGAGCCTGCAAATGCATACACCACCCCGGAAACCTTACCGATATTCAAGAACAAGTCATACAACCCGTATTGGCTCTCCTATGGACTGAATGAATACGAGCTACATGAGCTTGTTTGGGACGTTCTTGCCGGACTCGGAGTTGATCCGTTTGGCAAGGATCTGACCAAATTTGAGAAGGTTCGTGCATCCGACTCTCCCCGTGACCCCCGCGGCTCTCTTATTCCCGATGACGCTTTGCTCAGCATAAAGCTGACTGCGGGATTTGGCACAATAACGGTTGAAGCAAACGGATTTGTTGAGATCATGTATACAGGCGGTTTAGAGCTTCCCGAGGAATACAGTATCAAAAATGACCCGGACGAAGCAATGGCTTATCTTACCGAGCAATATTCCGCTTTGCTTGACTTTGAGAGCGCTACCGTAGTGATAAGCGAAGCGGCAAGGGAGTCGGGCAACATCAGCTCCGCTATTGTCTATGACGGCGCAGGAGACAAAACAGAAGTGCTCCTTAATCGTAAATATGAGTCGGCACAGTTCTATTTTGATGACAGCGGAAAGCTTACAATGATACGCATCAATAATTTGTTGTCTGTTGCGGAGTGCATGGGATACTACAACACTATAACCGCAGATGAAGCAAAGGCTCTGCTTCTCGATGGATACTACTACTCGTCCTATAAGGGTGAGCCCATCCTTGACGAAGAGCATATACGCGGAGTTGAGTTGACATACCGCACATCAGATGCGGAGCAAGTGCGTATTCCTTTCTACAGATTCTATATTGAGCTGCCGCCAAATGAATATTCAGGTGAGATTTCCTACGCGGCTTATTACGTTCCCGCTATTGAACTCGAATATATAAAGACCGAGTACACCCCTGATTTCAGCTTTAACAACTGACTTTTCCGTATATCAACACAGGAGGACTCCAATGAAAGACGAGACCATAATTGATCTGTATTTTAAGCGCAACGAGAATGCAATAGTTGAATCCGATATAAAGTACGGCGCATACTGCCGCACGGTTGCAGACAATATTCTCCACAGCCGCGAGGACACCGAAGAATGTGTTAATGATACGTGGCTGCGCGCATGGAATTCAATGCCGCCAACCCGTCCGAATGTGCTGAAGCTGTTTTTTGCAAGGATCACACGGAATATCTCATTCGACAGATACAAGAGGGATCATGCAAAAAAGCGCGGCGGAGGTGAGTTGGACGTTGCCCTCTCGGAGCTTGAGGAGTGTATAGCGGCTCACTCAGATGTTGAGGATGAGATAGAGGCGCTGGAGCTTGAAGCATCCATAAACCGCTTTTTGGGCACAGTTTCCGTCAATGAGCGAAACATATTCATCCGCAGGTATTTTTATGTGGAAAAGGCATCCGACATTGCAGAACGGTACGGAATGAGAGAAGGCGGCGTGTTTGTCATTCTATCCCGCACGAGAGCAAAGCTGAAAAAGCATCTGACAGATGAGGGATATTTCATTTGAGCACACAAAAAGAGCAAGACGTTAGTCCTGCTCTTTCTTTTGTTTTGTAAATTAATAGTTTTCTGCGTGAAGCTCGAAGTATGCCTTGGGGTGCTTGCATGTGGGGCAGAGCTCGGGAGCCTTTGTACCAACTACGATGTGACCGCAGTTACGGCATTCCCAAACCTTAACTTCGCTCTTTTCAAATACCTGAGCGGTTTCAACATTCTTGAGCAGTGCGCGATAACGTTCCTCGTGGTGCTTTTCAACAGCGGCAACAAGACGGAACTTTGCAGCCAGTTCTGTAAAGCCTTCTTCGTCAGCGTCCTTTGCGAAGCCTTCGTACATATCTGTCCACTCGTAGTTTTCGCCTTCAGCAGCAGAAAGGAGGTTCTGTGCTGTGTCACCGATGCCCTCAAGTTCCTTGAACCAAAGCTTTGCGTGTTCCTTTTCGTTTTCAGCAGTCTTGAGGAACAGTGCAGAGATCTGCTCGTAGCCTTCCTTCTTTGCAACAGATGCAAAATAGGTGTACTTGTTTCTCGCTTCGGATTCACCGGAGAAAGCCGCCATAAGGTTCTTTTCTGTTTTTGTGCCTGAATACTTGCTCATTTTCATATCTCCTTTAATAAAAATTTTTCTTAATTTATTCCAAGCAAGGCGTTGATGTAACCCTGCAGTTGGTTCTTTGAAAGTGCGCCGACTTTTGTGCCATAAACAGATCCATCGGCATTTATTACGATAGTTGACGGGAATGCGTAAACCCCGTAGGTGTTTATTGCATCGAAGTCTGAGTCACAATACACGGGGAATGTGTATCCGTTGTCTTCCATAAAGCTCCCCACTGATTCCACGGTATCGCGGTAGCCGTCCGTTGCGTTAATCATAATGAACTCAACTCTGTCACCGTACTCCTCGTACATCTCCTGGAAGTGTGGCATCTCACTCTTGCAAGGTCCGCACCAGGTTGCCCAGAAGTTGACGATCATCGGCTTGCCGAGAAAATCGGATAGGTTCACAGCATTTCCGTCCATGTCGTAAAATGTGGAATCGGGAAGCTCGAGAACGGGATCGCCTGCTACTTCGTCCGTTTCATCGGGAATCTCGGATTCGTCTGTTTCCTCGGGTTCCTCAGTCTCGACAGGTGTACCCGATTCGGATGCGCCGTCCATACCCTGGTTTTCTTCATAATCCTCGGAAAGTCTGTTATACAAAACTACCGCTCCTGCGATGAGAGCAACAAGTATGACTGCAGAAATTATTAATTTAATATATTTCTTCATAAGCACCTCACGAGAATAATGCAAGCACCTTGTTCATAAGCCCCAGCGCCATCATAACGCCGATCAGTATGAGAAAGATACCCGAGATAAGATTAATCACCTTGTAATGCTTCTTCACCGCAGAAAACGCGCCCTTAAGCTGGTCTATAAGCACAGCAGACAACACGAACGGTATGCCAAGTCCGAGAGAATATACCAGAAGCAGGAGTGTTCCCTCCCTTGCCCCGCCTGCTGAGGTTGCCTGGGAAAGTGCCGCTCCGAGGAATGCACCGACACAAGGAGTAAGGCTGACAGAATATATCATTCCGAAGAGGAAAGCTGAAAAAACGCTTGTTATCTTCATTCCCTTGCCCATACCGCTGAAAAACGGCAGTCGGATCACTTCCATGTATGACAGCCCAAAGATTATTATGATAATTCCGCAGACAATATTCAGAACTGTCTCATATTTGCGCAGTAGCATGCCAACGCTACCCGCAAAAAGGCCCAGCAGAGTGAATACCACGGAAAACCCGAGAACAAAGAATATAGCGCGAAGCAATGTCTTATGCTTTTTTTGCTCGCCGCCTGCAAAATACGAAACGTATATGGGCAGCATCGGCAGCATACAGGGGGATATGAATGAAATAAAGCCTTCAAGGAATGTGAGAATGTACTGCACCGTGTACCTCCTGTAATTGATCCGGCTGTTTTGAGCCAAGCCTATTATATCATAAATTAGTTGATTTGGAAAGAGTTTTTACGTAGTCATGAGAATATTTCTCTGTTTATCTGTTCAGCATATCTGACCGCCGCCATTGCGTCACGGGCGTACATATCCGCACCGATCTGATCGGCGTATTCCTGAGTCAGCACAGCACCGCCAACGATGATCTTGCACCAAGGTGCCGATTCACGCAGAAGCCCTATAGTCTCCTCCATTGCGGGAACTGTGGTGGTCATAAGAGCTGAGAGTCCAACTATTGGAGCATGGAGTCTGACCACCGTCTCTGCTACCGTCTCGGGAGAAACGTCACGGCCGAGATCGGTCACTCTGAAGCCGTAATTTTCGAGGATCAGCTTCACTATGTTCTTGCCGATATCGTGTATATCACCCTTTACTGTGGCAATAACAAAGTGGCATTTGTCCGCAGCGCTTCCGCTTTGCATTTTTGCCTTGATCTGCTCAAACGCCGCTTTTGCCGCCTCTGCGCTCATGAGAAGCTGGGGAAGATACACAGTTTTGTTTTCAAATCCCACACCCACCGTGTCAAGTGCGGGAATGATCTCGTTCTGCACTACTGACAGCGGCTCATGTGACTCTATCATCTCCGCTGTTATCTGCGCCGCGCGGTCGAGAAGTCCTTTGATTATCGCTTTCTGAAGCTCTGAGCCAAACTCCTCGGCAGACGTGCCTGTCTTTTCGGGCGCGGCGGCAGTCACAGTCTGAACGGATGAAGCAAAGTCAATATATCCAGCGCAGTTGTCGTCAAGTCCGCTAAGTGCGCAATATGTGCGGTATGCCTTCATCATTTCAGCGGAATAAGGATTCATTATTGCAGCCGAGAGTCCGTTTTCCATAGCAAGAGCGAAGAACGTGCCGTTTATCATATCTCTGCCTGGCAAGCCGAAGGACACGTTTGACACTCCGAGAGAGGTGTGGCAGCCAAGCTCTTCTTTTATCATTCTGACCGCGCGGAGAGTCTCTCTTGCGGCGTTTTTGTCGGCACTGACAGTCATTGCAAGAGGGTCGAATATGATGTCTTTTTTCTTTATACCGTATTTTTCTGCCTCATCAAGAATACGTCGTGCTATCTCCACCCTGCCCTCTGCGGTTGTGGGAATACCGTTTTCATCAAGTGTAAGCGCAACCACAACACCGCCGTACTTTTTCGCAAGGGGAAATACTGACTCCATACTCTCCGCCTTACCGTTTACGGAATTTATCATCGCCTTGCCGTTATACCGTCTGAGTGCGGCTTCCATGGCGTCCGTGTCAGACGTATCTATCTGAAGAGGAAGGTCAATAATCGCCTGAAGAGCACACACAGCGTCTGTGAGCATCTTTTTTTCGTTAATCTCGGGAAGTCCAACATTTACGTCAAGTATCTGTGCGCCCTTCTCCTGCTGTGTAAGACCTTCGTTAAGGATATAGTTCATGTCAGCGGCTCGGAGTGCTTCCTTGAAACGCTTTTTGCCCGTGGGGTTGATGCGCTCACCAATAAGAGTGGGAATCTCGCCAAAGGTTACAGCATGGGTATATGATGAAACTATCGTAAAGTCCTTTTCAGTTATATCTGCAGGCTTTATTCCGGATGTTTTCTCAGTCAGCGCAGAGATATATTCGGGAGTTGTTCCGCAACATCCTCCGACAACGCGCACGCCCTCTGAAATAAGAGAAGCAACCTCCTCCGCAAACTCATCGGGAAGCACGTCATACACAGTATTGCCATCAATAACACGAGGCAGTCCTGCATTCGGCTTAAGGAGCACGGGGACGGAAGCACACTCAAGATATTCGCGCACCACACCCGATAGCGCTTTCGGGCCGAGAGAGCAGTTGACACCGATAGCGTCAGCGCCCATTCCCTCAAGAAGCGCCACCATTGCCGCAGGAGACGCACCCGTCATCAGCTTTCCGTCATCACTGTATGCATTAGAAACAAACACAGGAAGCGTACTGTTTTCACGAGCGGCAAGAAGAGCGGCTTTTGTTTCATAGCTGTCGTTCATTGTCTCGATGAGGATGAGATCAACGCCGTACTTCACGCCAATCTTTACAGTTTCGGCAAAAAGAGCCACCGCATCCTCGAAGTCGAAGTCTCCGTAGGGTGCGAGCATTCTTCCGCTGGGGCCAATATCAAGTGCAACCCACTTTTCTTGCTTACCGATGCTCTCCTCTGCTGCCCGTCTTGCGTTAGCCACGGATGCGGAAATGATCTTTTCAAGCTCATCGTGAGAAAACTTCAGAAGATTTGCACCAAAGGTATTGGTGGAGACTACATTGCTACCCGCGTCGTAGTAGCTCTTGTGGATGGCGGTTATCTTCTCGGGATGGGTAATGTTCCATCTTTCGGGAAGCTCACCGGGCATAAGTTCCTGCTTTTGCAGAAGCGTTCCCATTCCGCCGTCCAGGTATATTATATTGTCCTTTAGATATTCTTTAATCAGCATTTGCTACTCCCATTTCCGTCTCTGCTCTAATATTGACGGATAATGTTATTTTCTTATTCCGATTTTATGCCGATTATGGCTGTAACCGACTTTGTGGGCGACATTAAGAGGCTCTCGTTGAGTGACAGACCAATTTTCTTCGGGCAGTCAAGCACACGGAAGATTTCAGACTGAAACTCCAGCGGCAGATCTCCATATCCCGGGCTGAATCTGGGCATCAGCGTGTACCCTGCGTATAGTGATGAGGCGATATCCTCAGTAAAGCTGTCACACAGTGCCTCGATCCGCTCCGCTCCGAATGCCTGAAGCATCAGTGCACGGGAGGGCGACCTTACTCCATATCGAGCTATCAATCTGTCCATACCCACACCAACAGTTGCGGCAAAGAGGATCACTTTCTCGCATCCCGCAAGATTTTTTGACAGGTCACTTGAGCGAACGCGGGCAAATCCAAAGTCAACCATTCCTTCAGAGATGGTAACAGGAAACTCACCGTAGCACACTTTGTATGTAAGCGTACTGCTCGCTTCCTCTACTGCTTCACTCATCAGAGCCACTATTTCTTCAGTGGGTGTCTTTACCCCCGCGTACCGCATTATCTCCCGCTTGTTTATCTCGGGAGCAACGTAAGTTTTCGTATATATCATCATCCAAGTATATCAGACAGGTTCGCCTGTATCTTTTCTGCCACGTCAGGCTTGTTCATTGAATAGACGTGGACGTTCTTTATTCCGTTGGCGTACAGGTCAATGATCTGGTCAGTTGCATACGCGATGCCTGCCTGCTTCATTGCCGCGGGAGATGATCCGAACTTATCCACAAGGCTCTTGAATCGCTGCGGCATGAATGAGCCCGACAGCTTTATCGCGCGCTCCACCTGGTTTCCGTTGGTGATAGGCATAATACCCGGGATTATCGGAACGGTTATTCCCGCCTCGCGGATCTTATAGAGGAAGTTGTATAAGAGGTTATTATCGAAAAACATCTGCGTTGTAAGGAATGAGCATCCCGCGTCAACCTTTTCCTTTAGGTATTTGATATCCTCCGCTTGGTTTGTGCTCTCGGGATGTATCTCGGGATAACACGCGCCGCCAATGCAGAAGTCCGCTCCGCTTGACTTTATGTCGTGGATGAGGTCAATCGCATGCTTGTAATGCCAGCCGCTTCTGTCAGTATTCTCAAGCTCGGGCGTAAGGTCCCCTCGGAGTGCCATTACGTTCTGTATTCCCGCTGCCTTCATGTCCTCTATTCTCTCGCGAACAGTCTCACGAGTAGAGGAGACACATGTGAGGTGTGCAAGTGTGGGAACACCATACTGCTCCTTAATGTTGCGTGCGATATCAAGAGTGTATCTGCTTGTACCGCCGCCTGCACCGTACGTTACGCTCATAAATGCCGGGCGCAGCTTTGCAATCTCTTCGGTTGCCGTCTTTACGCTGTCAAAAGCAGTATCTGTTTTCGGAGGAAACACCTCAAAAGAGATAGACAGCTTGTTTTCCTTGAATAATTCTGATAATTTCATTTATGCGCCCTCGGGTATATATATTTTTACGAATATATTATACTCCAAGGGCTTTTGTAAATCAATAGAAAAGCAGAAAAATAAAAGAAATCGGCCTGCTGACTCACATCAACAGACCGAAATTTGGTTTTGTTATTTTTTTACCGCACTGAGTAGCTCCACAAGTGAGAAATCTCTGAAAAACTTGAAGATGTACGAGCTCTCCGCTATCTCCGACAGCACAGCATTATATTCGCCGAGGAGACTGTAGTCAATAAATGCACCGATGGCAATACAAATGACCCATGACCACACAAACGCGCTGACGATTCCCATGAAAAAGCCGA
The DNA here is from genome assembly GCA_015064345.1 of Oscillospiraceae bacterium. Taxonomy (GTDB): domain Bacteria; phylum Bacillota; class Clostridia; order Oscillospirales; family CAG-272; genus UMGS1696. The sequence continues at coordinate 55,663 of SVSK01000002.1, forward strand.
GAACAGAGCTTGCCTGCTTCAGTACGGGAAGCTTGATTATCAGCTGAATGAGCCATTTAGCAATAAGCAATGCTATAAGTGCTGCAATAAACACCGCTACACAGCCGAGCGCACTTGCAATAAAGCGGCTCACCGGGACTGCAAGATTTTCTGCCATTTCGTGTAGCATTCCGTCGCTGATAACGGTCATCTCGCCAAAGGATTCCATAAGAGCCTCGGCATCCGCTCCTACTCTTTCAAGTACATCGGCAAAGGACTCGGGAAGATTAGAGAAAAGGTCAGCAACGGTAATCGTCTCGCTTGTTTCTCCGACCACCGATGAGAGAAAATCGTATATCACATCATGCGCCTTCTCGGTCACCATGTCGGTCATGAAATATTCGCCTACGTCAGGTCCGAAAAAGTATGCCGCGGCAAATGCTCCCGCAGTAACGAGTATGCCGAGAATCGTCTTACAGCCTTTTTTCGTGTTTGCTATGATAACCAGCAGTACAAAAAACACCATTATCAAGTCCATCAGCCAGCCCATAATTCCTCCATATGTGTTAGCTCTTGTGTCGAGTATATGCCCGACTGAGAGTATATTATTCGTATTCCTTAAGGATCTCGCGAAGCAGTACGGGGTCGTCAGTCATAATGCAGTCTACACCCATCTCAATAAGATAACGCATATCATCAGCGTCGTTGATCGTCCAATACTGGACTGCGATATTTCTTCTGTGTGCACGTTTTGTTATAGTTTTCTTGTCAAGGGGGATCTCAATGCCAATATCGTATGACATAGGGATCTGCAGGCACGCAAAGTCACCGTTGTCAAAAATATTGAGGCCGAGGTACTGTGTAAGCACAAACTTAGCGGCAGTACCCACAGGTGCACCGCGAAGGAGATCGGGGTAGTTTTTCTTGAGCTCTTCCTCAATTTCATCGTTAAAAGTACCGATTACTATCTGATCCTTGTATTCGGGATACATGTCAAGAGTCTCAGAGAGTATTCTGCAAGCCTCGATTCCGCGCTCGCCGCCGTCCTTGATCTCAACGATAAACATGAGACCCGGATGTGTCTCATAGAACATCTCAAAAAGCTGGTCTACCGTAGAGATCTGCAGTCCTGCGTTCTCAATATCCTCTACGTCCTTGTAGATTCGCTCGCCCGTCTTATCTGTGAAGTAATATCCAAAGTTATACTGCTGAAGCTCCGCAAGAGTCATATTCTCGATATAGTGGCGGTTTTCGCTGTTCTCGCAAATAGCCTTAACCTCATCGAGAGAAATATCACCGTTCACGTTGCAAGTCTCATCGATGTAATCGTCATGATTGTACACGAGATAACCGTCCTTTGTCAGGTAGAGGTCACTCTCGATAATGTCAACACCGATAGTAAGCACTGCCTCACGGAATGCAAGAAGCGTATTTTCGGGATTATTTGTGCTTCCCCCGCGATGTGCCGCTATCATGGGAAGATTCCCCTCGCCTACCACAAAGGGGTTGTTCTCAACGTTCTTCTTCGGCGGGATGATGTTGATCACCGCGAAAAACAAAATAATTACGGCAAGAATGATCCCTGCAATTTTCAGACCTCTGCGTTTTTTAGTTTTCATAGTAAAATTCCTTATGTTGATTTGTTTTATAATTGATGTAATATTATACCACAACGAGCACGGAAAATCAAGTATTACATTCGCCCTGCATCAAAGGGGGGGAGTATTTTTCATCAAGCAAAAAAACAGAAAAGTGTGGCATTTTTTATCGGCTTATGCTATAATGTTTCAGAGTATATCATGGGGGATCTTTTTATGGAGATGAAAAAAACTGATATAAACCTCGTACCCGATACGGCAAACCTCACGCCCGACTATTACTGTACGTGGCAGACACAGCTTTACACATCCTGCGACGGAAAGCCACCGAAGCAGAGACGTGAGATAGTTGAAAGCTCGCTGTTTGGGAACGAAAAGCCTTACGGATGGGCACATTTCTACCCCGATGCACGTCGAGACTTGTTCATCGTAATGGATGACAGCTGGGATGTACCCCTTGACGGAAACGGTGATCTCTACGGGTCCCTTATTCTTAGCCCCGAAAGATTCCCCGAAGCTACAAGCGGAGACGTAAGCAACGCAGAGGCGCTGAAAAATCTGACTGACCGCATCAAGTCTCTCGGTTGGAAAGGACTTGGCGGCTGGGTATGCTGTCAGGAATCAAAGGCGATGTTCCATGACATGACCCGTGAAGAGTACTGGGAAACACGCTTGAAGGATGCTGACGAATCAGGCTTCTCTTACTGGAAAGTAGACTGGGGTGCTATGGGATACAGTGAGGACTTCCGCAGAATGCTGACCGACATGGGTCACAAGCTTGCCCCGAATCTTGTTATCGAGCACGCAATGGTAAAGGATATCATTGCCCATTCTGATACTTTTAGAACATACGATGTGCCCGGAATCATGTCTATCCCTATGACCATGCACAAGCTTTACGAGCTCGCAGGCATTAAAAAGACAGAAAACGGTTACAAGGGACTTATCAACTGCGAGGACGAGGTTTACATAGGCGCGGCAGGCGGATATGCATTCGGTGTTATGCGCCATCCTAATGCGGGAAGCTTCACTGATGGCAGACCTGACCCATCATTCCCCGCTCTTCACAGAAACATTAAGACAAAGATAACAGAAATCACCCGCGCTGCCCGTTGGCACAGAATTGCCCCTGCGTTCGGAGCTGACGGCACTCCTGTAAACGTTGACGAAAACAAGCTTGCCGACTCATGGCTGTTTATTGACCGCGAGGCGGAAATGGAAGGTTGGTGGTACAACGAGGATCAGTTAAAGGACAACTTTGAGGGAGATCTTCTCACAAAGACCGCAACAGCACGTATCTCCCGCGGGTGTTCTCTCCCCGAAGTAATGCCCGACACAAATGGCAACGTTCCCTTTATCGTTGCGGCAAAAAATCCGACCGGAGCTTTCTCAATCGTAACAGCCGGCAGAACTATGGGCAGAGACTACTTCATCCCGAAGTGTGATATTTCAGCAGAAATCGGAAACTGTGACACTATCGGTGTATTCGGCGAGTACGGCATGCTTACACTTTCCACCTCATTTGACAAGATATGCCGCGTACTGATGCAGGACCTTGCCGATGACTGTGCTTACGACATAACAGAACTCGTTTCATTTAGTGCGGGGAAAGTTACACTTCCCGGAGAGCTGATACACGATATCGGTACAACAGCTCAGCCTGAGGACGACACATCCGAGCCCGGCGTTGTGATCAGAATAGAGTAAAATGTAAAAATAACGAGTCAACACTAAAATAATATAAAAAATGATCTCCGACAGTTTCTATCGGAGATTTTTTGTTTGGTGTAAAAGAGCAAAGTATCTTCAAATAACTGCCAAAGTAAATAATGCATAACGGACCTTTCCATGCGGCAATAATGTTACCAGCAAAAACGCATGAGAAAGGTCCAAAATGTACTATAACAAAGTTGAAATATGCGGTGTAAATACCTCAGAGCTTAAGTCGCTTACTTCAGCAGAGAAAAAAGACCTTTTGAGACGAACAAAAAACGGAGACATGGCGGCACGGGAGGAGCTGATAGACGGAAATCTGCGTCTCGTGCTCAGTATCATACAGCGGTTTACAAACAGACGTGAAAATCTTGACGACTTATTTCAGGTGGGGTGTATAGGTCTTATCAAGGCGGTGGACAACTTCAACACGGAGCTTGATGTAGAGCTGTCAACATATGCCGTTCCCATGATAATCGGTGAGATTCGGCGGTATCTTCGAGACAACAACACAATCCGCGTCAGTCGCTCGGTAAGAGACCTGGCATATCGCGCACTCGCGGCAAAGGAAAAGCTCTCGGCGGCAAGTGACTGCGAGCCTACGGTAGAGGCTATCGCAAAGGAGATCGGAGAGAAGGTGTCGGACGTTACCCACGCACTTGAGGCAATAATTGAGCCCGTTTCCCTTTATGAGACTGTGTTTAACGATGGCGGCGACTCAATTTACGTCATTGACCAGATCAGCGATACAAGTGCGGGGGATGATCAGTGGCTAGAAAACATTGCCCTCAGCGAAGCCATAAAAAAGCTTGGCGAAAAGGAGCGCACTATTATCTCGCGCAGATTCTACGGTGGCAAGACTCAAATGGAAATTGCCGAGGAGATCGGGATATCCCAAGCACAAGTCTCAAGACTCGAAAAAGATGCATTTGAGAGGATAAGAAAAAATCTATAACAAAAGACCGCTTGTCTTTGTCTGACAGGCGGTCAATATTTTATTCAGCTTCTGTTTTATTTGCGTTGATCTTCTCGTAATACGGGTCGATCATTATTTCCTTGATTTTCGGGAATGCGGCGTAAACACCCATTGCCATAAGTATACCGGGCAAAATCACAAAGGGCACGATCATACCGAGGGGCAGGTATGCTGCAAAAAGGAATATCTCAATTCCCATCACGATCACAGTACCGAGCAGGAGCATCAGATTGCGCTTTATTCCAAGCACCGTGAACAGGAGTGCGTTTTTGAACATCTTGAAGATGGACATATCGAATGTCACGATCATCAAGTAAATGTAGTGACGCATGAAGAAATACAGCATTCCAAGGCACAGGGTCATAAAGAACATTATGCTCATCATCATACTTGCGTTGTAGTTGAGGTTGAAGAATACGATGTCGTAAACAAGCACGGCGAATATCACAACGTCCATGACTCCGTAAACGATTGCCTGGCGGAGATTTCGGCGGATCGCGTACCAGAAGTCGTGCCACATGAACACAGGCTCACCGCGGAACAGATTGCGAAGGATGTATGTAAGACCAAGTCTCACCGGGCCGAACGTGAATATCACAAGTGCGCCAAGTCCGAGAAGGATCCAGTCGACTGTTGTAAGAATCGTTACCTCCTGCTGACGGGAGAAAATTGACCACAGCGCTGCAAGTGCGGGTGAATCCGGGTTAAACATCATCGCGCCTCTGAGGGGAGCAAATACTGTATAGCTGGGTGCGAGAGTGTGCTCGGAAAAGTATTCCGTCATTCTGAGAAGCAGAAAGAATATCGGGAAGTTGCCAAGTATCATGAAAATGTTGACTGACACGATCTTGTTGAACTTTCGTCCGATGAACTTAAAGAAGTTTTTCAGATTCGGGTTGTCCGCTATCTGCTCTTCATCTTTGTCGACTCCGGCACCGTCCTTATACATTCTTGAGAATATATTGAACTTCTCTTTCTTTTCTTTTTTATTCTGTTCTCTTTTTTCCTGCTCCTCAAGCTCCTCTATTTCATCAAGAGAGAGGCCCTCGTAGCTGTTACGATCATTTTGTGACATCTTTTTTCCATCCGATCAAGTTAGATTAGTATTGTTGATATTGCTCCGAGAAGAAATATTCCCCCGGAAATCAGCAAAAACAGTTTTACGTACTCCATGGCAAGTGAGGCGGTGTATCTTCTTTCGTCCGCCGCAAAGGTGTAGCAGATCACATCCGAATATACGCGGGATACAGCGGCAAGTGCAACAATCAGCACCGATGCAATGAAAAACACCGCAAGAGACCAAGTCCAGTGATCCGATATTCCACGAACCGTGCCTTTCATAATGAGGCAAGCGTCAACACCGAAAGCCACGCCCTTCCAAATACACAGCAATGCTGTAATCCATCTGTTCATCACGGTAAACACCGAAAAGAACAGCACAAAAAGCGCTACTGCATTCGGAAGCTGACAGGCAAGAATACTGCGTATTACACCACCTGCGCTTCCCTTTTCTACGGGAGACGTCAAGGCATACACGGTACCACGAGAAAAAATATGTACCGATAAGTATGCGAGAATACCCGCCAGCACAAACAGTACAAAGCAGGCAATAAAGCCCGCAGCAACTCGCCTTGAATAATCACTTTTCACATGAGCAAGATATGTTTCGGTGTCCATCGTTTTCCCCCCTCAGCTTTATTCTCAGTCAATCTTATGTGAGAAAGCACGGTATCATCACCGAAAACAATTAATAGTTTACCACACATAATCGCTTAATACAACAACGTAAATGTAAATTAAATAGAAAAATGCCTCAAAATCATTGAAAAAGGCAGGAAAATACCTTATAATGGAAGTTAGTAATATATTAACCGAGAAAGACGGAGTGAAAATGACCCGCGAAGAGATATCCAGAATATTCAGAAACCCTCCGATCATTGACACCGCGAGGCTGTATCTGCGAAAAATGAATAAAAGCGACAGCGCGGATATGTACGAGTATTCTTGCCGTGAGGATGTCACCAGATATCTCCTGTGGTCGCCACATCCAAACGAAGCTTACACCGCAAAATATCTGTCTTACACCCAGTCAAGATACCGCGCAGGGGATTTTTACGATTGGGCGGTCGTGGTGCGTGAGACAGACAAAATGATCGGCACCTGCGGATTCACCAGGCTGAATATTGAGTCAAATTCCGCGGAAATCGGGTACGTTCTCAATCCCGACTTCTGGGGATACGGCTTTGCCCCCGAGGCTGTCCGCGCCGTGATGCGTTTTGGTTTTAATGAGCTGAGACTCAACAGAATTGAAGCCAAATACATGGTTGGAAACGAGCGGAGCGTTCGCGTTATGGAGAAAGTCGGCATGACACGTGAAGGTATAAATCGCGAAGCCATCCATGTCAAGGGCAGATACGTTTCTGTCGGCGTGTGTTCTATTCTGCGAAGCGAATATTACGGCAGATAAAAGTGAATATACTTAATATTTTAATGTATTTTTCGTAATAACTCTTGACAAATATTTTTCGATATGTTATAATGTTCAATTGAACGGGCAAAATTTATGTCCGTCTCTCTGCCGTCGAAAATCTTAAGCGACGGTCTGAAGTCCATAGGGAGGTATAAAATTATGGAAAAGATCATCAACTCTTACGAAACCCTTTTTGTTATTGACCCTGATCTTACCGAAGAAGCTACTAAGGCTCTTGTTGAAAAGTTCACAAAGCTTATCGCTGACAACGGTGAAATCGCTGAAGTAAATGAGTGGGGCAAGAGAAAGCTCGCTTATCCTATCAACGATAAGAACGAGGGTTACTACGTACTGGTAAACTTCAAGAGCGAAGGTACTCTTCCCAGTGAGCTCGAAAGAATTTTCGGCATCACAGAAGGTATCATGCGTTCCATCGTGATCCGTCACGAAGACAAATAAGAAGCACAACCCAAAATACTTTCTTTATAAGAGGAAAGACATATGGCTAACTTCAATTTCAACAAAGTTATTCTCGGCGGTCGTTTAACTGCTGATCCCGAACTGAAGACCACTCCTTCCGGCATCTCTGTTACTTCCTTTACAGTTGCTGTAAACAGAAATTTCAGAGGCAAGAACGAGAATGAACCTCAGGCGGATTTCCTCAACGTAACCGCATGGAGACAAACGGCTGAGTTTATCACACGCTATTTCCGCAAGGCAAGCTCCATCTGCATTGTTGGCTCTCTCCAGACAAGATCTTGGGTTGACCAGCAGACAGGTCAGAAGCGCTTTGCTACAGAGATCGTGGCTGATGAGGCTTACTTCGTAGATGCGAAGAACGAAAGCCCCATGGCAGTTCAGCAGGCTGCTGCAATGTATGCAGGAGAAAGCGCTCCCTCTTATGTTCCCGAAGGCTACGGCAATTTCGGCGGACACGGCGGAGCTTATCAAAACCAGAGCGCACCCAAATTTGAAGAAATATCAGACGACGAAGAATTACCCTTCTGATCGGTAATTCAAAACAAAATTTAACAGGAGGCTTAAGTAAGCAATGGATACAGAAAAGATTGAAGTTGTTGCGGAAGAAACTGCTCCCGCAGCTGAAAGAACAGAAAACGCTGCTCCCCAGCAGAGAATGCAGCGCCCCAACAGACAGAGAAGAAAGAAAGTTTGCACATTCTGCGCTGACAAGATCGAGCACATCGATTACAAGGACATCGCAAGACTCAGAAAGTGCACATCCGAAAGAGCAAAGATCCTTCCCAGAAGAATCTCCGGCACATGCGCAAAGCACCAGAGACAGCTCACAGTAGCTATCAAGCGTGCCCGCCACGTTGCTCTTCTTCCCTACATCTCCGACTAATTTGATCGGCATATACGGCAGGCGGTAATTTCGTCTGCCGTTTCTTTTTTGACAAAACGCACGAATTTAAACCCATCTTTTTGCTAAATTTATCCAAAAGGTAAATTCGCAAAAATCTTCTGAAAAACACTTGTATATTTACAAAAAATAAGGTAAAATATAGAATTGAGTGGATAAAATTATTTTTGTTCCCAATGAAAAATTTATAATATATTTTGGAGGAAATCAAAATGTCCGTAAAAGTTGCTATTAACGGTTTCGGTCGTATCGGCCGTCTCGCATTCCGCCAGATGTTCGGCGCTGAAGGTTATGAAGTTGTTGCTATCAACGACCTCACAAAGCCCTCTATGCTCGCTCACCTTCTCAAGTATGACACTGCTCAGGGCGGTTACTGCGGCAGAATCGGTGAAAACGTTCATACTGTAACCTCTGACGACGAAGCAGGCACAATCACAGTTGACGGCAAGACTCTCAAGATCTATGCTGAAAAGGACGCTGTAAACTGCCCTTGGGGTGAACTCGGCGTTGACGTTGTTCTCGAGTGCACAGGCTTCTA
>SVSK01000063.1 GCA_015064345.1 Oscillospiraceae bacterium
GGCACTGCTCGTTTGTGAGCTTGTTCCCGGTGCACTTGACGATAAGAAGTGGATGTACATTCCATCAACCGCCGCCGACTGCTGCGAGGACACTGCCGCAGTTGAAGCGTTCGATGCGACATTTCCGTCAAAGGAAAAGAAGTGGATGCCGAGTCAGGAGGAATTCTATATCTATAGTCATTCCTCGGTAGTACGATAAACAACAGAGCCTCCCGTGGATTTACGTTCACGGGAGGTATTTCTGACCACAGAACTGACCATAGATGGCTTTGGAGCGAACGGAGACAGCGCATACGAGAGTGTCAAAGAGCACAAAAAACGGCTCTTTTCCGGATAAAAACGGCTAAAAACTGTTAGAAATTAACAAAAACCAAGTAAAACCCGACCTTTGGGAGCACGATGTCGCAGGTTCAAATCCTGTCATTCCGATTATGGCGAGTATTCATAACAGTTGTTGTGGACGCTCGTTTTCTTATAAAATCTGCTGTTTTTCCCATAGAATGAATCTTTACAATTCTGCCCTTGTTTCGCCGGAAATAACTGATATAATAATAACATAATACCTCTTTTTTACGAATATCCGCAGCCGACCAAAAAATTGATATATCATGAAGAAACATCAAAACACAAACTATTTTTCAAAAACCGACAAGGCATTCTCCCGTATTTACATCATCTTCGGCGCGTTTACGTTTATTTGCTTTGGCTCATATCTACTGAAGCTGTTCATTTCGCCTGAGGGAATGTTTCCGCTCCTTGTGACGTTAACGGTTATTCTCGGAGTATTACTTCCCTACCTGTTCCGTAAGCCTCTGCGAGCTAAGCTGGGCAAGGTGTATCTTTTCATAAAGATCTTCATGGCATGTGCTATGGTGTTCTACGCTGTCACGTTCTGGGCCCTCGTAGGCTATATCCACCTTTCCCCAAGTGCAGAGCCAACCGCACAGCCCGACGGCACGGAAAACGTGTACATTGTTTTCGGTGCGAAAGTGAAAGAAGACGGACCAGCAAAGACACTTGCTTCTCGTCTTGACGTTGCAATTGACGTAATGCAGAAGGATACAAATGCCGTATGTATCGTAAGCGGTGGGCAAGGTCCCGATGAGCCGTTCACCGAAGCATCATGTATGCGTGACTACATGATAGAGCGCGGTATTTCATCCGATCGCATCTATCTTGAAGAAAAGGCTTCAAATACTAAAGAGAACATCAAATACTCCGTCGAATTAATTGAAGAACTTGAGCTTGAAGGCCGACAGATTATTTGCATATCCTCCGAAACGCACATTCCAAGGATAGAACTTATGTGCACTCGTTCAGGCATTGATGCGCTGTACATTAAAGCCGAAACTCCGATGAAAGAATTTCTCTTTACGGCATGGGTCAGAGAATATCTTTCCTATGTGAAGATGTTGCTCGGAGTTTGATAAAAAAATAAAGAAAAAACACAGAAAGAGCTTCATGCGGCTACTCTCTGTGTTTTATTTTTCGCTGTTTATACCGTTTAATCAAGGTTGAAGAGGTCTCCTGTAAGCGCACCTCTTACAGCAAGGATATATTTACTTGTATCAAGCGGATCAATGCCTCTTCTCTTTGCAGTGCTACCGAGCTCAAGCGGACATTCCCTGTAGCCGTGAAGCTTAACGCTCATACTTCCCCGCCCGCTTGTAAACGTCGCAAGGGTTATTGAATAATCCATACTGGACTGAACCGGCACCAAAGCATTCAAAATCACTCGGTCTCCGTCGTAAACGCTGTCAAGGACCTCACCTCGCATGGCGATAACGTCACTCATTACACGTCCCATGTGCTCACCGGGAAGAATAAATCTTGCCGCAAGGATCGGTTCAAGCAGAGTACTTCCTCCGCGCTGCAGTCCATCCTGTATTCCCATGGGTGTTGCAACTATAAAGTCAAGAGGATGAGTATGTACAAGATGATGCTCACCATCCACCAGTTTGATATTCACGTCAGTAACCTGCCAACCAAGCCGTCCTTGATTCAGAGCGTACGGAATTGCCTGCTCAACCTGATGCTGATAGCACGCCATTATCTTGCTGAGGGGAACAGTGGATGAAAACGTGACTCCGCTTCCTCTGGGTGCAGGCTCTATCTCAAATCTCAGAACCGCCCAGCAAGGTTTTGGCATAGTATATGCTACAAAGCCTTCGCATTTTTCGGAAACTGTTTCTTTATATATTATTGCAGGGGTGTCGAACGAAACGTTCAGATTGAAACGTGTCTTCAGAAGCTCCTCGATTATCTCAAGCTGTATAGTGCCCATAACACGCAAATGCAGTTCGTTAAGCGTGCGGATATATTGGACCTCGAGAAGAGGATCCTCGCTTGAAAGTAGCTCACACGCGCAACGAAGTTCCTCCATTTGCTTCGGATTCATCGGGATAACCTGAACAGTGATAAGAGGTGTTCTGAGCGCACCCGGCTCGATCTTTCGCTCAAGATACTCGGGATTTCCAAGCACCTGTCCTATCTGAACGTTGCCGAGTCCGTAGACAACTCCGATCTCTCCTGCCGATAATTTGCCCGCAGTATTCAGATTTGCATTCTGTATCTGGGTGATCTTGTACTGTACGCGCTTTGTCTCGCCTGTCATAGGATCCGTACCCGCGTCAACTGTAACAGCCTCGCGGTTAGCCAGTGATCCACCGTACAGCCGTACCCATGCACCTCTGCCGAGATTCTTATCCTGCATTGCAGCAAACACTACTCCGCACAGCTCGTCCTGCTCTTTCGGCGGCGGAAGATAGGTGATAATACTGTTCAAAAGTTCAGAAACTCCATCTCCTGTCAATGCAGATCCGCACATCACAGGATAAGCGTGTCGTGTTTGAGTCAGTTCTGCAAGTTTTTCTGTCAGAAGCTCCTGTGACAGCTGCTCTCCGTTTATGTATCGTTCCATCAGATCGTCATGATTATCACAGACAAGCTCGCTAACGGAGACAACGTCGGAAAGGAGTACCGCATCGGGCGTCAGCAAACGCTTGATCTGCGCCATGACACGTGGAACATCAGCGCTTTCGCGGTCGGTTTTATTGATAAAAAACAACACGGGAATGTTCTGCTTGACCATTGCCTCGAATAAGACTTCTGTCTGCGGCTGTACTCCTTCCACGGCACAGACTACAAGAACTGCTCCGTCAAGTGCCCACATCGAACGCTCAACCTCCGCTGAAAAGTCAGCATGCCCGGGGGTATCGATAAGATTAATGCGAGTATCCCCAAAGCTCATCGAAACGCAGGTGGCCTTTACCGAAATACCGCGTCTTCGCTCTACGGGTAAATTATCTGTGTGTGCTGTTCCGGAGTCAACGCTCCCAATGGTCCGTATTGCACCTGCATGGGATAGTATCTGCTCGGATAATGTGGTCTTACCCGCGTCAACATGAGCAAAAATACCGATATTCCTAATCTGACTCATTACACATAACTCCTCCGTTATGATTTAGCTGATCATTCTCCGGACGTATCCGTCTCTTCCACTACTATTACCCTATCCTTGAGCTCAGGGCAGAATTCGTCGATATAGTACTGAGAATACTTCTGTATTTCCATCTCCAGCGTGTCGTATCCAAGCTGCTCCGCAAGTGTGGGGGTGCCTGAGAACATGTTTGTTCCAAGTCCCAGTCGATTTCCCGCTATATTAAAGCCCATTGCCGCGAGGGTGGTCGGGAACATATCAAAAGATGTCCATGTTCGGGATACACAAGCAGAATCCGCAGGTTCTATTGCAGAGTTGATAAAGCAGTTGTAGACCGGACGTTCTGCTGCAGGCACCTTGCTCACAAGTCGGGAATCCATTCGGGGATGATCGCCTGAAATGACGATAACCGTGTCCTCGTACCAGTCCTGCATCTGACACCACTCAACAAATTCCGCGACCTGCTTGTCATTGCAGGTTATCACGTTGGCTGTATGCGCGTATTTTTCGGACAGATCTGTATAGTCGGAGCCGCAAAGCTCGCATTTGTAGCCGCCGTTATGGTGTAAATCAACTGTCAGCATGGTGAAATTGAAGGGGTCACCGCTGTTTGCGAGATCGGAGAGCTTACGCTTTGCAATATCAAAGAGGATATAGTCCTCAAATCCCCAGAAGCCGTTGTGATAGTCTTCGGGTACTGCCCCTTCAGCCCGCGCTGTATTCAGGTCGTATATGTCATAGCTGCCGTGCTGCTGATAGTATTTATCTCTGCCGCCAAACTCTATCTCCGAGCCGCAGAGGAACACCTGTGTATAGCCTTTTTCCTGCAAAACATCGCCCAGCGTCACAAGGCCTGATGCGAAGTATTCTTCCTTGCTCATGGCGTTGTTGCCGTTTTCACCGAGCGGGAAAGAGAACGGTATTCCCGAAGAGGTAGCAAGAAGCGCGGCAATAGTCCAACCCGTACCTTGAGGAGTGAGGAAACCGCCGATATTGCCGTTATCCTTATCGGAGAAGGACACGTTGTCTTTTGCAAGTGAGGTGAGAAGGGGCATATAGTTTTCGTTTTGCTTACCACCGTCAGCCACAGACGTATATGTTGTCTCCATGCTCTCGATATAAATATACACAAGGTTTTTCGTCTTTCCCGAGGACGTGATGAGCGATGAACTCGGCTTTACATAATATTCTTCATAAAAGCTGGTCTCGCCGTTTTTCAGTACAATATATCTGGGGATTCTCAGCACATATACTGCGTAAACGCTGGAAAACACCAAGGAAAGGGCACACATAGCAGCACCGATGCGCTTCAAAATCTTACAAATCTTCTCTCTCTTTTTATCAAGCGGTGACTCAAGCAAAAAAGCAACAGTGATGTACACGATCGCCGCGGCTACCGCTGCAGGAACGGTTACAGAAATGATCTCCTTGATCGTTTCCGCACCTGTACCCTGCAAGGGAGATGCAAGCACGTAGAGAAGCGTCTTGAATTCTATATCAAAGGTCTTCTTGTACCACAGGCACAGCGAAAACATCGCGGCACCAAGCACAAGAAGCACGCCGAAAAGAACGTACAGTATATATTTTCCCACTGACTTACGCGGTCTTTTTTCGGATTTCATGATAATACCTGCCAATCTTATTTCAAATCAAGTTAAATTATTATTCGCCGATGCAAACGGGAGGAAGCAGCTTTTTTCTGTAGAAAAAGTACGGAACCATTACAAACAGAAGTGCTCCTACCCACGCAACTGGCTCGGCAACAAACAGTGCGTCGCTTCCCATCCAATGTATAACAATTTTAGACATCGCTATTCTTGCAACGCCTTCGCCAACGCCTGAGAGCATTGACCAAACGGATATCTCCATAGCCTGAAGTGCGTTTCGGAATACGTGGACCACAAACAGGATCACGAGACATGCCGCCACTATGGTGAGATAGTGTATGCCGATCTCAAGCGCCTCCGGTCCTCCTACCTCATTCACATCAAGGAAAAGACGTAGAATGTACTTTCTGAACAGCAGAGTCAGCGACGTAACGACAACGCACATTGCTACTACTATGTAGGTAGACGTAAGCACGCCTTTTCTGAATCTTTCATAATTCTTTGCACCGTAGTTTTGCGAAAGGAACGTACATGCCGCAAGACCGAGAGAGATCGCACTGCATTCAAGGAGTCCGTACACCTTGTTTGTGGCTGTGTAACCTGCGATAAATATACTTCCCTGGACGTTCACGCTTGACTGCAGCACAATGCCGCCGATGGTGACCGTTACAAACTGAAGCGCAAGGGGCACGCCGAACACTGCAAGATTGACGAGTAATCTATAATCAGGCTTCCACACTTCCCTCTCAAGCTTTACACATTCGATCTTCAGTATCTTTATAACGCAGAAAACAAGAGAAATGAGCTGTGCGGTAACAGAAGCGATTGCCGCTCCGAAAACACCCCAATCAAACACAAATATAAACAGGCAGTCGAGTCCGATGTTTAGAAGTGCCGCAATTACCATGGCGATAAGCGGTGTTTTTCCGTCACCGAATGCGCGAAGAACAGAGGACGCCAAATTATACAGCGTGACAATTACAGTACCCGATATCATGGTTATGAGATACGTGGATGACATGCCGAATATATCGTCGGGTGTTTTGAGCAGCCTCAGCATCGGATTTACAGCGAGTATTCCACCGGCTGTGAATATTGCACCGATAAGCACGCAAAGGTAGACGGACATTGATATAGACTTGTTCACGCCACGGTAGTTCTTCTCTCCGAAATACCGTGAGACGAAGGTCGCAAATCCCTGGGTCATGCCTGTAACCGACCAAAGGATAAGCCAATAACACCAGTCTGTTGCGCCAACTGCGGCAAGTGCCTTGACACCGACTCCTCTGCCAACAATAGACGCGTCTACAATCGTATATAATTGCTGTCCTATATTCGTAATGACAAGCGGCAGGGTAAACTTCAAAATGTGCCTTGTGGGGTTGCCGACTGTCATGTCAACCGTTCTGCTCATTAATTTGCTCCGATAAAATAGTTCTCTACAATAATATACTATGTCAAAGGAAAAGAGTCAAGGTTTCTCATAAATTATTTATCCAAAAAGTGATGTGGGAGTTGTATTTGGGTGATTTTTGTGATAAAATGTAAGCTGATCGAATTTCAGAAACAGAGGTTGGATAATGGGAAAGACAAGCTTGTCCAAAAACTTCACAGAGGGCAATATATTCCGTCAGCTATTGCTGTTTTCCTTGCCTTTTATGGCGTCGAATGCCCTTCAAGTGCTGTACAGCACCATTGATATGATAATTGTCGGCGAGTACGTGGGCACACCGG
Source organism: Oscillospiraceae bacterium (assembly GCA_015064345.1). GTDB lineage: Bacteria > Bacillota > Clostridia > Oscillospirales > CAG-272 > UMGS1696. The sequence continues at coordinate 6,781 of SVSK01000063.1, forward strand.
GCCTATCCGCCGTATCTCAAAGCAGTCTTATAGTCAACTTTGCCGCGATGGTTTGCCTCGGCTTTTCAAATGCGGGACAGGTACTTATCTCACAAGCTCTCGGCGCAGGCAAGAAGAAAGAGATGTCGGGCATAATCTGTACGCTCTTTGCTTTTATTTCTGCACTTGCAGTTGTCCTCACCGCAATAATCCTCTCTCTTACAAATCCGATCCTTAACGTTATGAAAGTGCCTGTGGAATCCTACGACATGGCAAAGGATTACCTCATCATCTGCGGTGCTGGTCTCATTATCACGGCAGGCTACAACATGGTATCTGCTGTGCTTCGCAGTATGGGAGACGGAAAACGTCCTCTTCTGTTTATCGCAATCGCGTCCGCTGTCAATCTGGTGCTTGACATACTGTTTACCGGTATTTTAGGTTGGGGTGTAGCAGGTGCAGCTTGGGCAACGATCATCGGACAGGCCGTTTCTTTCATTTTCTCCCTTTTCTACCTTTACAAAAAGCGCGAGGCATTCGGATTTAACTTCAGCCGTGAAAGCTTTGTTATCAAGGGCAAATACATAGGCATGATTGCAGGACTTGGAACACCCATGGCTATTCAGTCTGGATTTATCAACCTGTCCATGCTTGTGGTTAACGCTCTCATAAACGACGTCGGTGTTGTTGCATCTGCCACTTTCGGCGTAGGTGTGAGAATTGACGACATCGTAAACAAGATTTCCCAGGGTATTCAGTATGCCGCAGTTCCCATGATCAGCCAGAACATCGGCGCAAAGAAAAACAACCGCGCAAAAGAGGTCGTTCACAAGGCGCTTATTTTCTCCGTAGCACTTACAATATTCTTTATGATACTGTATATCACACTCGGTAAGCAGCTTTTCATGATCTTCTCGGACGACCCTCTCGTTCACGAAATGTCAAGCGAATTTATCCGCGCGATCCTTTGGATGTTCCCTGCTTTTGCCGTTATGAGAGGCAGCGGTGCCTTCGTTCAGGGTATAGGAAATGCCAAGCTTTCGATGATACTCGCACTCCTCGACGGAGTTGTGCTCAGAATCGGGCTCAGCTGGCTGTTCGGTATCTATCTCGGATTCGGATTCTACGGGTTTGTCCTCGGTTACGGACTTGCACCTTACGGATATGCAATCCCCAGTATAATATACTTCATGGCAGGTAAATGGGAAAAGCGCCGCGCTCTTGCAGAGGATATCTGATAAATACCCCGAGAAAGGAAGATGGTATTGAACAGAGACGAATTTATCAATTATGTTGAAGAAACGTACAGCGTAACGGGTGAGCATCCGTTTACCGATGATAACCATACAACCGTGTTCCGCCACAGCGAAAATCGGAAGTGGTTTGCCATAGTTATGACCGTGCCGCACAGCAGGATAAAGCTTGACGGGGGCGGGCTCATTGACATTGTCAACGTAAAGTGTGATCCTGAGGTCATCTACTCTTTTCTATCGGAAAAAGGTATGTTTCCCGCGTATCATATGAACAAGCGTCACTGGATAACCGCCGCACTTGACGGAACAGCTGATGAAGATAAGATAAAGTGGCTACTCGACATAAGCTATGACTTGACAGGAATTAAGAGAAAAAATAAAAAATGAATTCTGCCGGTGAGTGCACTTTACGCTCATCGGCATTCTTTTGCTTTATTCTCAATTATTGTTGATTTTTCTACATATCTTATACACACATTTTTATGGAATTGTTCACAGAATGAAGGTATAATATTTATTATTGAGTCAAAAATTTAGTATATATTTTTGAAAGGGGTTGATATTTATGGCAAAGAAGAAAAGAAACAGCATTCCGTTCAGAATTGCTAAGTTTTTTGTTCGTGCCCTCTACCCCAAAATTGAGATAGTAAATCCGGAACTTCTGTCCGGCGAGCCAATGGTCTTTGTCGGAAATCATTCGCAAGTGCACGGGCCTCTCACCTGTGAGCTGTACTTCCCCGACAACTGCTATGCCTGGTGCGAGGGTAAGATGGTTCACCTTAAAGAAGTGCCTGCATACGCATATGTTGATTTTTGGTCATACAAGCCGAAATCAATGCAATGGTTTTACAAGCTTCTCTCGTACATCATCGCGCCTATTGCTGTATTCATTTTCAAGAACGCCAGAACGATTCCTGTATATCACGACACACGCATCGTCAGCACTATTCGCGAATCAATGAATCTGCTCGATAGCGGAAATCATGTGATAATCTTTCCGGAGCATGATGTTGAGTTCAACAATATTATCTACGACTTTCAGGAGAGATTCATTGAACTTGCCAGATTCTATCACAAGAAGAGGGGCAAAATTCTGTCGTTCGTTCCCATGTATATTGCTCCCAAGCTGAAAAAGACATATTTCGGTCAACCCATCAAGTTTGATCCCACGAATGATATCGCACTCGAAAGAGACAGAATAAGAGAATATCTCATGACGGAGATAACAAATATCGCCCGCTCTCTTCCCGAGCACACCGTCATACCGTACAGAAACGTATCGAAGAAATTATATCCAAAGAATATTCCCGCTGACCCACAGGAGGACACGGAAAATGCGAAAGCCGGTAGTTGATTACCGTAAATTCAGGCTGAACAAACTGAACGATCCCGAATTTTCACATCTGAAATACCTGCTCGGATGGGTTGGGTACTTTACCCTGTATTTTCTAACGGAGAACCTTATTCCCGCTGAAAAATGCACTCCCGTTCACTGCGCCCTTGACGATATTATCCCTTTTTGTGAGGCATTTATTATCCCATATGTAGGATGGTATCTTCTTATTGTAGTGTCGCTCTTGTACTTTGCGCTGTATAACCCAACCAACTTCAAGCGGCTTCAGCTGTTTATTATCGTTACGCAGGTCATCGCAATGATAGCGTACATAACCTTCCCCACAAGGCAAGATCTTCGCCCGGATGTATTTCCAAGAGAAAACTTTTTCACCGATATCATCAGCTTCCTGTATGCCTTTGACACAAGCACCGGAGTTTGTCC
>SVSK01000064.1 GCA_015064345.1 Oscillospiraceae bacterium
CAGCTTTGCCTGGGGGTCGTCGGTAGCCTTGTCGTGTACGATAACGCCGGTGGTCTTTGCACCGAGGTCAAGGTGGATCTCATTCTGTGAGATGGACGTAATAACGCCTTCGACGATTTCTCCTGTATTTAAAGTTTTGAATGATGACTCGAGAAGTTCAGCAAAGTTTTCGTTTTGCTCGTTCATGGTTTTATATACCTCCTGTATTAAACTGAACGGTGTTGATGCACCGGCAGTAATTGACAATTTTAATTTATCGCACTCAATTTTCGGGCACTCCGAGGTGTCGGAAATGAAGTAAACCTCCCTGCAATGCTCTCGTGAGATATCGCAAAGCTTGCGGGAATTTGAGCTGTCACGGCTTCCGATGACTATCATCACATCAGATTCGCGAGCCAGCCGCAAAGCCTCCTCCTGCCTTAATTGAGTCACATTACATATTGTATCAAAAATTAATGCGTTTGTATATACCTTTTTGATAAATTTAATACTTTTTTGCCATTCGCCTAAATTCTGCGTAGTCTGAGCGGCAATACTTATGCACTTTTCACAACATTGTGAGTCTTTGTTTTTCTCCACCCATGCCTTAACCGCCTCGGAATCCGCAAGAACCACCCCTTCTCCTACCGTGCAGCTCATAATTCCCTCAACTTCGGGGTGATTTTCGCTTCCCAGGAGCAAAAACAGCTTGCCCTCTCCCGAGTTTTCCTCTGCGATACGGCGCACTTTTCTGACGTACGGGCAGGTGCAGTCCAGCAGCTTGAAGGCGGGGTTACGCTCGTCACATTCCGTCAGCGCATCAACAACGAACTTCAGCTCTCCGTGTGCGCGGATGACCACGGTTATCTCTTCCCCGCGGTCTGCAGCCTCAATAACCGAGGGGATATCCTCACGGCTTATTTCCCGCACTCCGAGAGATTTGATCTCCTCCACGTAGTGGTCGTTGTGAATGATCCTGCCGAGGGTGTATATCTTGCGACTGCCGCCGTACTCCTTTATCTCACGCTCCAGCTCCCCTGTGGCGCGTTTCACACCAAAGCAGAAGCCTGCGTGCTCAGCGATACGGATGCTCATTCAGCCTCACCGTCCGCTTTCTCTTCTGTGATCGGTGTGCTTCGTACTACGGGCTCGGGGAGAAACGGATCATTCTCCCATGTGTCCGCTTTGCCGTATTTCAGCTCGCAAACCCGACGGAAAACGCATTTTGCCGCGTTCATGTACTCCACCTTGCCGCCGCTTGTATAGCCCAGCTCTTCATAGGAGATAGCCTTGCCGAAGATAACGGTATTGCGGCGCAGTATTCCCGTCTTGCCTCTCTTGTTGTCGATAAACACGGGTACGATCGTTGTTTTTGCGTGATAGGCGATCATACCGATACCGGACTTTATCTCTGTCTCTCTGGGGTCCTGCTTACCGTAGCGATGTCCCTGAGGGAAGATACCCACAAGCTCACCCTCGCCGAGCAGAGCAATGGTTTTTTTGATGCTTCCCACGTCCGCTCCGCCTCTTGAAACGGGGTATGCGCCAAGGGCAGAGATAAGAGGCTTTAGGGGAGTCTTGAACAGCTCCGCCTTTGCCATGTAGCGCACCTGACGCTTTGCCGCCGCCGATATTACAAGCACATCGGAAAAGGCGGTGTGGTTTGCGGCAATGATGCATCCACCCTCGGGAATGTTCTCCACTCCCACAGCCCTGATGCGGTACAGATACTTCACAGGTCCTGCGAATAATTTATACATCCGTTCGTAAAAAGTCATGACATTGATCCTTTTCAGAGTTATACTTTCGCGCCGAGATATTCTTTCATCAGCCCGATAATATAGTCAGCCGATGTTTCAACGGTATATCCGTCGTTTACAAACTCTATAGCGTCGTCTGCAGGCTTAAGTGGTGCTGCCTCACGCTCGGAGTCCTGCTTGTCTCTGGCAATAATGCTCTCGAGCACCTCTTCAAAGGACACCTCAATGCCCTTTTCCCGCTGCTCCTTGTGTCTGCGTCTCGCTCTCTCCTCAGCCGTTGCTGTCATGAATACCTTTATCTCCGCGTCGGGCATGATAACTGTGCCGATGTCACGTCCGTCCATGATACAACCACCCTCTCTTGCAAGGCTTCTCTGCATCTCAAAGAGGAACGCTCTCACCTCGGGGATCTTCGACACCGCAGATGCGTAATAGGACGCCTGCTCCGTGCGGATCTTGTCTCCCACCTGCTCTCCGCAAAGGGAAACGCACTGCTGTCCGTCCTCGTAGGTCAGCTTGATATCCACCTTTGGCAGTGCGGCGATTATCTTCTCCGTGTCGTAGGCGTCAATGCCGTGCTGCGCCATATAAAGTCCGACCGTGCGGTAAAGTGAGCCTGTGTCAACGTAGATGAGTCCTGTTTTCGCGGCAACCGCCTTTGCGACCGTGCTTTTTCCTGCGCCGCTGGGTCCGTCAAGCGCCACACGCAATTTACTGAAGTTCATCGTTTATTTCTCCGATCAGCTTAATTTGTTCGATTTCTATATTATTCTTGCCAAAGTTTTGTCAGTTTATCTGTATGCCGCGCCCTCGCCTGCAACTCTCGCGGTTGAGAAGGCAAGCTGAAGATTGTAGCCGCCTGTGTATGCGTCAATGTCGATCATCTCCCCTGCCACAAACAGTCCCGGGTGGGAGCGCAGTTCCATGGTTTTGGGATTGATCTCGCTTACGTCAACACCACCTGAGGTGATTATAGCTTCGTCTATGGGACGGAATGCTTTTGGCGTGATACCGAAGGCTGTGAGTGCGTTGAGCAGTCCTGCGCGCTCCTCGCGTGTCACAGAGCCTGATTTCTTGTGAGGATCCACACCCGAGAGGTCTGCCACATAGGGGATCAGCTTCTGGGGCATCAAATCTCCCAAAGAATTAATAAAGTCCCTTGCCGAATACTTCGAAAGGTCGGATATAAGACGCTTGTCAAGCTCCTCACGGTCAAGAGCGGGCTTTAAGTTTATTTCCATTGTATATGAGTCAACGGGGTACTTCTGCATATTAGCGGAAGCCGAGAGCACCAGGGGTCCCGACACGCCAAAGTGGGTGAACAGCATCTCGCCCATCTCGGTGTAAGTCACCTCTTCGCCGTGCTTTACCGTCAGTCGCACGTTTTTCAGCGTAAGTCCCATGAGAGGAGAGAGGTCCTCGCAGGTCACTACCGGCACGAGGGATGGCTTGAAGTCCGTCACTTTTACCCCAAGCGGGCGGAGCATGCGGAATCCGTCGCCCGTCGAGCCTGTGCCCGGGTAGGAAAGTCCGCCTGTAGCAAGGATGACTGAGTCAAACTCGTTTCTGTGTTCACCGTCTACAACGGTCCAGCCGCCGTCATCACGGGGTTCGATATCGTTTACTCTGGCGTTGTATATAACTCTCACGCCGAGTTCTCCCATTCTGCGCACCATTGCTCCCTGCACGTCAGCCGCTTTGTCCGACACGGGGAACACTCTGCGTCCGCGCTCCGTTTTCAGCGGCACTCCGAGGCCCTCAAAGAACTCCATTGTGTCCGCAGGAGTAAAGCGTGAAAGAGGTCCGTAGAGGAATTTGGGGTTGCGGTTTACTGCGTCCATCACCTCACGGGGAGTGCAGTTGTTTGTTACGTTGCAGCGGCCTTTACCGGTGATTCGCAGTTTTTTGCCCGCGAATTTATTTCTTTCGAACACGGTAACCTGCGCGCCAAGCTCAGCCGCAGTTATTGCCGCCATCATTCCCGCAGCACCTGCACCGATGACTGCCACTCGCGGTATCATATAATCACTCATAAGCCGTCCGTTATCTTTTGTTATTGGTGTACACGTTATATTCTTGCCAAACTGTCTCAAGTCGCTCCAGGTTTTCTGCTACCTCGTCCTGCTTCTTCTTGCCGATGTAGGCGATCAGCGCGTTGATAACGCTCATTGGCGCAACAAGGGAGTCGGCAAAGGAAGCCATCTCGCTCTTTGCGATAAGTGCCACGTCCGCGTGAGGAACGATGGGAGAGGAGAGGCTGTCGGTAAGTGCTATGACCTTTGCGCCTGCTTTTGAGGCATATTCTGTGGCGTTTACGATGCTTGTTGCGTATCTCGGGAAGCTGATTGACACGAAAACGTCATCCTCGTGGATGTTCATGAGGTTTTCAAATACTTCGCTTCCGCTGGCAGGCTTGAGCAAGCGCACATTCTCGAACATAAGTCCGAAATAGTGGCGCATATATTCCGCAAGCACAGCAGAGGATCGCATGCCAAGGATGTAGATATTCTTCGCGGAGAGCATCATATCAGCGGCTTTAGCGAATGCCTGGCGGTCAACTGTGTCAAGTGTTGACTTGATTCGCTCTGCGTCGGAAGTGAGGATAAAGTCCAGCACCTCGTCCTCGCTCATTCGGTTGTTAGCGGCGCGAAGTCTCTGCACGGATGTAAGTCTCGCACGGGTAGTCTCGCGAATCTGCTGCTGAAGCTGGGGGTAGCCGTCAAATCCCAGCTCGTTGGCAAAGCGCACAACGGTAGATTCGGACACGCCTACCTCTGCTCCGAGAGCTGATGCGGTCATGTATGCCGCTTTATCAAAATTGCCGAGTATATATTTTGCGATGAGTCTGTGACCCTTTGAAAGGTCGTCTATCGCGTTTTCTATGGTTTCGATCAGATCCTTATGATTTCCCACGGATTTCACCCACCTGTTATGTTGTCAGAATTAAATCATATTATTATATCATTTTGATTCGGTAAAATCAATCGAAAAATGTAAATAAGGAGAAGGGAATTTTGTTTGCTCTCGTCCTCTCACCCGTCGCCATCCTCCACCGTTGTTAACTGTCCTCCCGACAACCGCCAACTGTAGGGGCGTTATCGAACTTGTTCGATGGTTGGTCGTCCGTCGTACAATTACGGATTCACTCTATCTCATGCCGCTTTACTCTTCAACCTAACTTTTCTGTTCAACCTCATTTTTTGCACTACGCGTGGGGCGCACAAGAGGTGTTCCATGTCCACACCTCTTGTGAATCACCGTCCACTTAAGGGGAAGGAGGACGGGATATCCACTTTTGCTTATACTTCCTGCCGCACGAATCCCGCCAATTATCACTGCATTGTAAGAATTCACTGCAGTTTCTCTGATTCTTCCCCTTAAGAAACCCCTTCTTGTCTCTGCTTTTGCTAAAACATAGAGCGACTCACGCCAATATTTTTTGTCTGTGTTTGCGGCTGACACGCCTGTATGTTGAAACTTGACTGTGATGTTCAATTGACACATTTTCAAATAAAAATACTTTTTGACCGACAGGGCATAAAAGTTTCCACACTTCTTCACTATTCACTATTACCTCTTACCTCAACAAAAAACACCCCGAAGGGTGTTTAGTATATTAAGTTAGCTTTTATCCTTCTTTCTTTTCGGGCACGATAAGTCCGTACGCGCCTGCGTTTCTCTTATAAACGATGCAGGTGTCTCCTGTGTCAGCATCAGCGAATACGTAGAATGCGTGACCGAGAAGATTCATCTGGAGTATTGCCTCCTCAGGTGTCATGGGCTTGAGCGGGAAGGTTTTTGTTCTGATATCGAACTCACCCTCTTCCTCAACAGGCTCTCCCTGCACTGCCATTGCAGCTTCAGCCGCCGCAAAGGACGATTTCATCCGCTTTTCAAGTCTGGTCTTGTTCTTGCGGATCTGACCCTCGATTACATCAATGCAGCGCGCAAGGGATGTTCTGAAATCTGCCGAGCTTTCCTCCGCCCGGAAGAGAGTTCCTACAACTGAGATGGTAATCTCCATGCACTCATTGTCGCGCACCCGTCTGAAGGTGACCGTGGCGTCGGCACCCTTGGGGAAGTATCTGTCAAACTTGGACAGCTTCTTCGCTACGAGTTCTTTAAGGTCGTCTGTTACGTGTACCTGTCTGCCGATAATGTTGATGTTCATAGTTGTACCACCTTTTCTGAATTTGCCGGAGCCGGATCGCGGTGTACTTTCCTCTCCGGCAATATTATTATACCACACTTTGGGGCAAGAAAAAATATATATTTTGTGAATTTTTACCTCAAATCAAAGATTTTTTCGCGAATTTATGGGCGTTTATACCATTTTTAATAAGATGTTAAACTAATTTGAGCCATATTTAACTTATTTTAGCCCTCCGCCCCCGAAAATTATAGTCAATATTGTCGAATGAATATTCATTATGCTGTGTATTTATGCACCATTTGTTTATATATAACAGATTATTTGACATAAGAATAAATACAATTTGTGCAGTATTAATTTTGACACTTTCCTTCCTCCGTGATATAATGTTAATGTGGTGAAGTAATTTTGCCACTGAATAACTGAGCAAATTTCCTACAATACTAATATATGAAATACAATATATCGGAGGCATAAAATGAGGGATAAATTAAATTGCGTCGTTGTCGGTGCTACCGGCATGGTAGGTCAGAGATTTCTCACTCTCCTCGACTCTCATCCTTATTTCACCGTAACAGGCGTTGCAGCCAGCAGCCGTTCCGCAGGTCGTCCCTATCGCGAAGTAGTTGAAGGACGCTGGAAGATGAGCACACCCATTCCCGAGGCTGTTGCTGACATGATCATCATGGACGCCGCTAACATTGAGGAGGTTGGTTCTAAGTGCGACTTTATCTTCTGCGCTGTTGACATGCCCAAGGACGAGATCAAGGCTCTTGAAGAGGCATACGCAAAGGCAGAGATCCCCGTAATCTCCAACAACTCCGCTAACCGCTGGACAAGTGACGTTCCTATGGTTATTCCGGAGATCAATGCAAGTCATCTTGAAGTAATCGAAAGTCAGCGCAAGCGTCTTGGCACAAAGAGAGGTTTCATCGCTGTTAAGCCCAACTGCTCCATTCAGAGTTACGTTCCCGCGCTCACTCCCCTCCGCAAGTACGGCATCAAGCAGGTGCTGGTTACAACCTATCAAGCTATCTCCGGTGCCGGCAAGAACTTTGAAACATGGCCCGAGATGGTGGACAACGTGATCCCCTACATCGGCGGTGAAGAGGAAAAGAGTGAAAAGGAACCCCTCCGCATTTGGGGTGAGGTTCGCGGCGGCACTATCGTTCCCGCTGAGGATCCTCAGATCTCCACACAGTGCATCAGAGTTCCCGTTTCCGACGGTCATACTGCGGCTGTTTTCGTATCCTTCGAGAACACACCTCCCCGTGAGACAATTCTTGAAGAGTGGAAGAACTTCCGTGGACTTCCCCAGATGCTTGATCTTCCTTCCGCACCCGAGCAGTTCATCACCTACTTTGAAGAGGACAACAGACCCCAGGCAAAGCTTGACCGCGATCTCTACAAGGGTATGGGCGTTTCCGTGGGCAGACTCCGCGAAGACTCCATCTTCGACTACAAGTTCGTTGGTCTTTCCCACAACACTCTCCGCGGTGCAGCAGGTGGCGCTGTTCTTATTGCAGAGCTTCTCTTCAGACAGGGATACCTCGACTAATCAAAATCAAATACACTTACCCATTCGTGGACTCCTCGCTTCACGGATGGGTTTTTTACATTATTGCCGAATCACAAAACAAAAAAGCCACGCACGTTAAATGCATGGCTTGTTTTTATACTTGACTGATCGACTTATTCAGCCTTAGCGTCAGTTGCAACGAGCTTAATGAGAGCCATTTCAGCAGCGTCACCACGGCGCGGACCGAGCTTGAAGATCTGTGTGTAACCACCGTTGCGAGATGCATAAGCGGGAGCTACTTCGTCAAAGAGTTTCTTAACAACAGCTTCCTTGGTGATATAAGCAAGAGCCTGACGGCGGCTTGCAAGAGTGTTCTTTTTGCCAAGGGTTATCATCTTTTCGGCAATAGAGCGTACTTCCTTTGCACGGGTAAGTGTTGTCTCGATTGAGCCATTCTCAATGAGATATGTCACCATACCGCGGAGCATAGCATTTCTGTGCGCTGTAGGTCTGCCGAGCTTTCTGGTACCGGGCATTTCCATGTCCTCCTTTTGCAAAACTTTTGGTTACAAGGCGTAACCTTATATCAGTATTTAGTAATTGGTTAAGTTATTGAATGAGGCGCGGCTCACTCGTCGTCCTTCTTCAGATCAAGACCGAGAGAATGGAGCTTCTGGATAACTTCTTCGAGTGATTTCTTACCGAGGTTACGAACCTTCATCATTTCTTCCTCAGTACGGTTAATAAGGTCTTCGACCGTGTCAATGCCGGCACGCTTCAGACAGTTGAAGCTTCTTACCGACATGTCAAGCTCCTCAATGGTCATCTCAAGGACTTTCTCCTTAATGGTTTCTTCACGTTCAACCATGATTTCTGCATTCTTTGCCTCGTCGGAAAGATCGACGAACAAATTGAGATGCTCGTTGAGTATCTTGGCTCCAAGCGAAATCGCTTCCTTAGCCAAAATTACGCCGTTTGTGAGTACTTCAAGTGTAAGCTTGTCGTAATCAGTGCTGCTTCCAACACGCGTATTTTCGACTGTGTAGTTAACATTATAAACAGGGGTGTAAATGGAGTCTGTGAAGATAGTTCCCACAGGCGCACCGTTCTGATTATTCTGTAAATAAAGCTGCTTGTTCTTTTCCTGGGACACATAGCCTCTGCCGTGATCAAATGTAAGCTCCATGTAGAAGCGAACGTTGTTCTCAACAGTTACGATGTGGAAATCAGGATTAAGAATCTCTAAATCAGCGTCCTGCTTGATGTCGCCGGCTGTGATGTCGCAAGCACCTGTTGTGTCGATAACAACTGTCTTGGGACCGTCGCAGTTCAGCTTTGCAATGATGCCCTTTACGTTAAGAACGATTTCGGGAACATCTTCCTTCACACCGGGAATGGTGGAGATCTCATGCAGTACACCGTCAATCTTGATATTTGTAACAGCTACACCGGGCAGAGAGCTGAGAAGCACTCTGCGAAGTGAGTTACCGAGGGTAATTCCGTAGCCTCTTTCAAGGGGCTCGATTATAAACTTTCCGTTTGTTCCGTCATCGCTCAAATTAATTGTCGCAATATTCGGCTTTTCAATTTCTATCATTAAATAATAACCCTCCGTCTAATAATTTTTGCCAAACCCATATTGTCGTGTTTCACGAAATAATATCGTTGATTTTCGCAAAATTGCGTGTGAGACTGTAAATTCGGTACTCTGAACCAATCCAAGTAACCTGCTGCAGTCTCCCACAGTAGGTTATTACTTGGAATAGAGCTCGACGATAAGCTGTTCTTCGAAGGGGAAATCGATATCTTCTCTCTTGGGGAGAGCGATTACCTTAGCAGAAAGATCGCTTGTGCTAACTTCCAGCCACTTCGGAACAACTGCTGTTTCCATAAGTTCTGCGAGAGCCTTGAACTTTTCGGATGCTTTGCTCTTATCCTTAAGTGCAATAACGTCACCTGTCTTGCAAATGATAGAGGGAATGTCTACCTTCTTGCCGTTGAGTGTGAAGTGTGCGTGACGAACGAGCTGACGAGCTTCTTTACGGCTGGATGCGAGACCCATTCTGTAAACGATGTTGTCAAGACGGCATTCGAGAATTGTAAGCAGGTTTTCGCCTGTTACGCCTTCCTTCTTGTCAGCGAGTTCATAGTAATGAAGGAACTGCTTTTCCTGTACGCCATAGTAGCGGCGTGCTGTCTGCTTTTCTCTGAGCTGGAGACCGTATTCCTTTACGTTCTTACGACCTGCGCCATGCTGACCGGGCAC
>SVSK01000065.1 GCA_015064345.1 Oscillospiraceae bacterium
CCGTTGCCTTCAGTCTCTTGTCAATAGCGGAAGTAAACGCAAGGCGCACCGCTTTGTCAGGAGATCCGCCGTGCTCAAGCCAGCTTGAATTGTGGTAGTGCTCGATCACGTGGATTGTCTTTGAGATGGTAAACGCCACGTCAGCGGTGAGCTTGTAGTCCTTCATGTCCTCGCGGTCACGTCCCTTAGTTTCAAGGTGGAACTGCGCGATCTTTGTTTCCGCTGTGTCACCTGCCAGCTCAGCGATGTAGTCGGTAATGCCGTTTTCGTAGAAGTATTCCTCTGTGTCAAACTCGTTTTTGCCCGTCTGCCACTTGAACACGAAGCGCACACCGGAGTTTACCACCGCCTGACGCTTCAGCATATCGGTGAAGTATTCCTTTGGGATGTTGATGTCGGTGAACACCTCAAGGTCGGGCTTCCAGCGAATGACAGTACCTGTACGGCGCTCCTTCTTCTCAAGCGGACGCACCATGAGATCGGTCACAGCCTCACCCTTTTTGAAGGAGATTTCGGAAAGGTTTGTGCCGTTATAGGATTTTACGTTGAAAAATTCACTTGAATACTGTGTAGCGCAGGCGCCGAGACCGTTGAGACCCAGAGAGAACTCGTAAGCAGACCCGTCGGAGTTGTTGTCGTACTTACCGCCTGCGTAAAGCTCGGAATATACAAGCTCCCAGTTCCATCTCTGCTCGCCCTCGTTCCATCCCAAGGGTACGCCGCGTCCGAAGTCCTCGATCTCAATGGACTTATCAAGATATGCGGTCACGTTGATTACGCTGCCGTAGCCTTCCTTCGCCTCGTCAACAGAGTTGGAAAGGATCTCGAAAACCGCATGCTCCGCGCCTTCAAGTCCGTCAGAGCCGAAGATAACCGCAGGACGCTTTCTGACTCGGTCAGCACCCTTCAGCGAGGTGATGGATTGGTCGTTGTATTTTGGCGTTTTTGTCTTCATTCAATATTATCCTTCGTCTATATATTTTTATTATTATCGTGTCACATATAGGGTCACACAATACCCCTATTATAGTAATTTTAGCATATTTAGTGGGAAAAGTCAAGATGAGGTGTGGTGGGGTGTCCGTTGTCTGTGCCTCAAAGCGAATACTCCCTATTGCAAATCTACATAACATATGATAAAATATTTTCATATTAATGATATACTCCGAGGTTTTTAATGGCTTCTGTTACATATACGCTCACGATGAACAAAAAGCGGATCTCGGTCGATGCTGCGAAAAAAACTGTCACGCTAACTGTCGGCAAAAATGTCTTTTGGACGCAATCTCTAGACACTCTTATTTTCGCCTCCGCCTGCCGTCCCTGGGAGATTTGCTACTGCTTCTCCATCGGTGAGATCAGCATAAGCGGCGCGGCAATCACAATCCACTTCTCTTCCGAAAAACTTCGGGGCAAGATCGAGTTTTCCTTTGATGAGAGCGGTTTTGCCTCCGTTAAGGCTGCGGTAACAAACAACAGTGGCGAGGTCATCGATCTCTTCACCTTCGGTCTCACATTCAAGACAAGCGCACCCTCAGCGCAGAAGGTAACGATTCCCCATCTTATATACAACGACAACCCCTCTGCCGATCCATCCCGCACAGTTGCCCACATTGGCAAAGCTGAAGGACTTGGCGTTATCGCAGAGGAGCACCGACTTCCCATTCCTGCAGTAAACCTGGAGTGGAATGAGAGCATTTCTTCAAGCTACATAACCGTTTTATCTGTTCCACAGGTTGTAACAGGCGCTGACTGCGACTACTGGGCCATTGGCGCGCTCTATGGAAACGAAGGAAAAGCTCACACCATCGTTGCCACAAGCGGACCTCTTATGTTTAACGGCATGAAAGACGTAGTCTACGGCGGACAGGGCATGCCACTCCCCTACGAGCGAGGATACAGGGTATTCCTGCCCGGTGAGACACTCACAAAGACTTTTCTTATTGACACGGGTGAAACAAAAGAAGGCCGCGGATTCAGGCATCTCGTTGACATGGGATACGTGGCACTGAAGCCGCAGAACAAGCCCGCTCATACATTTTCCGAGATGATCGGCTATAAAAAATCCGTTGTTGACAGCCGCTACAGAAAAGAATCTTGGGCAAGCGGGTACTCATGCTTCGGCAACGCCAACGATTTTGGCAACTTCTCCGACAGGCCCGACTATTTCCTCTACGCGTGGACAGGTCAGGCGCTGAAGATCGCGTGGAGCGAAATGAAGCTTGGACTTGAGTACGGTGAGGCAGACCGATTTGACCGCGCATTTGAGACAGTCGACTTCTTCGTGCGTGAGACCGAGGGAAATGTGCCGGGACTGCTCCGATGCTACTATCTCGTTGACTCGCGAGAATGGGGCGGAAGCTGGGACAACCCGAAGTCAAACCTCGCATCCCGCATGCAGGGTGAGGCGCTGATGGATCTAATTGACATTCTCTCCCTTCTCAGACAGCACGGCAAAGAAGTACCCTCCGCTTGGGAAGCTCTTGTGTATCGTGCCTGTGCTTTTCTCTCCGATCCCGCGTGTCTTACAGGAGACGGAATCTTCCCCCTCACATGGCTACACAGCGGAGAACCCTCAGAGCAGTTTATAAACACCGCCGGCGTACCATGTGTGGATGCACTTGCAAGAGCTGCTATGTACTTCGGATCGGAGGAATATCTCGCCACCGCAAAGCAGATCTTCTCTCGATACTACGATTACCACATGAGGACCTTCGATCTTCCCTTCTCACGCGCCACCTTTGATGCAAAGTGCGAGGACAAGGAAGCGGGAATCTATGTTTTCTGTGCGGCGGCTGATCTTTACAAGGCTACCGGCGACGAGTTCTACAAGGAAGCGGCAGAGGATGCGGCAGACTGGCTTCTAACCTTCGTTTACTTCTGGGAAACGGGATTTTTGCCCGGCAGTCAATGCGACGTAGGGGAATTCAAGTCTCTCGGATGGCCCGGAGTGAGCGTGCAGAATCATCACCTTGACGTATTCTTCCCCACATGGGAGCTGTATGAATTCGGCAAAGCGACAAACAACGAGAAGCTCATGCACATGGCTCTTTCTGTGGCTCATGCTCTCACCTACGGAGTATGCACTTACCCCGGTGAGTGGGGCTTTACAGTAGTTGGTGAGCAGGGAGAACAATACTTCCACACCAACTTCTACCAAGGACCCGATCCACTCTGCAATCTCCACTACTGGAGGAGCAGAATGAGAACCTGGAACCCATCCTGGATCACAGCGCAGGTGCTTCAATCATCGCTCAAATTCGTCGAAGACGAAAAAGAATAAATTAAAAATCAAAATATGAAAGGATATAACTATGGATATCAAAGCAAAGATCAACGAGCTGGTAGAAAAAATCAAGGGAGACAAGAATCTCCTCGCAAGCTTTAAGGCAGAGCCTATCAAGACTATCGAAAAGCTTATCGGAATCGACCTGCCTGATGACAAGATCGAGCAGTTAGTTGAAGGAGTCAAGGCAAAAATTGCTATCGACGATATCGGTGACAAGCTTGGCAAACTCGGCGGTCTCTTCGGAAAGAAATAAGCAAAATAAAAAGACCCAAAAGGGTCTTTTTTAATGAATAAATAATATAGAATAAATAATAAATAAAAAATCGGTGCAGTCGGAGGATGTCGGGGTCTTCCTGCTGTACCTTTTCTCTGTTTTTTTATTCTTTTTATTTAATCTCTACAGTCACACATTTTGTGCCGGAGAGTATTCATAAATACCTCTCACGTTTTATCAACTACGTTAGGCTTGAACTTGTTACCCGCGAACGAACGACTTGTCAAGCCTTCCTCCGGCCGTTTTTTCAAAACAGGAAGGTGGCAGACGTAGTCTGACGGAAGGAGCCTGCGGTTCTTTGACACAAGATAAACTTTATTGTGTCGCATTCTCCCTCAGTCACTTCGTGACAGTCTCCCTTGACTTTCATTTATGAAAGTCGGAAGGAGCCTCTTATTTCCTCTCTTTCCACCTCTTCACCGACAATAGCAGCTACTAAACTGTACGACTATTGCGCGGTTTTCGACACACAAAAAGCCTGTGAAGTGGTAATCCATTGTTGGACAACACCTCGCAGGCTCTTTTTTTATTCTTTTTATTTAATCTCTACAGTCACACATTTTGTGCCGGAGAGCTTTTCTGACTTTTTGTCAGGCTGATGTGAGCCTATGTGGAGTCGCATGATTCCGTCGGGAGTAACGCGTTCTCCGTCAGCAAGTACCGCAGAGAGCCAGTACTTGTTCACCTTGAGAGTGATCTCCGCACTTTCACCCGCGCCGAGTCTCACGGACTTTGTTCCGCAAAGCTGATAAATGGGAGTGGGTGTGCGGCTGTCAGTAAATTCGCCGTAGATCTGCACCTTTTCTTCGCCGTCACGCTCGCCAACATTGGAGACTGTCACCGCAACCTCATATTCACGCTCGCTCTCGGAGATGATCTTCGCATCCGAATAGCCGAATTTCGTGTATGACAGACCAAATCCAAAGGGATATTGCGGCTCTCCCTCAAAGTAGCGGTATGTTCTGCCTGCCATGGAGTAGTCCTCAAAGGGAGGAAGATCGTCCACGGACTTGTAGAACGTCAGCGGAAGCTTACCCGAGGGGCTGTACTTGCCTGCGAGCAGCTCTGCAACTGCAAGTCCGCCAAGTGCACCGGGATACCAACCGTGGATTATCGCCTTTGCGTGGGACGTCAGCTTTTCCCCAAGGTCAACCGCGCTTCCCGCAAGAGTTACCACGATCACGTTATCGCATACCTCGCAAACTTCTTCCGCAAGCTCCATTTGTGTTGTGGGAAGCTGCAGCGTGCGCTTGTCACCCTTGTTGAAGAATTCGCTGACCATGTCGTTTTCTTCGCCCTCGATGTGGCAGTCAAGACCAAGCACAAGGACAGTTACATCCGCTTCGGAAGCAAAAATCTTGCCCTCGGTTATCATATTGTTAAAGCCAAAGCAGTCGTTCCAGCGGCGCACCCAAATGTTGGAGCCCTTTGCAACGCGGACGCTGTCTCTGCCGAACACCTGACGCATACCCTCTGCAACGGTGATATATTCGCCCGACATGCCGTTGTAGTTGCCTTCAAGCGCCACCTCGGACATGGCATTCGGTCCGATAACTGCGATCTTTTGCTTCTTTTCGGGGTCAAGAGGCAAAATGCCTTCGTTTTTCAGAAGCACCATGCACTGTCTTGACGCCTCAAGGTTAAGTTCTCTATGCTCTTCACACTCCACCTTGGAGAAGGGTATGTCGGTATAAGGACGATTTTCTTCAAACTCACCAAGCTGAACGCGGATGGACATTACCTTAACCGCCGCCTCTGTAAGCTGCTCTTCCGTAATAAGATCCGCTTCGTACGCCTCCATAAGGTGGTAGTATGCGTCGCCGCAGTTAAGATGACAGCCGTGGCTCAATGTAAGTGCCGCCGCAGATGCAAGACTGTCAGCGCAGTGATGATGCTGCCAGATATCGCGAATAGCGCCGCAGTCGGAAACGAAATATCCGTCAAAGCCCCAGCGACCGAAGACGATATCGTTCATCAGCGTATCGTTTGCACAACATGGCTGACCGCGGAATCTGTTGTACGCACCCATTACGCCCACAACGCCCGCTTCCTTTACTGCCCACTCGAATGCGGGGAGGTAGGTTTCGAACAGATCATGGTCGCTTACGTCCACATCAAAGCCGTGACGTGTTGCCTCAGGGCCGGAGTGAACTGCCAGATGCTTCGCGCATGCCGCAGCTTTGAGGAACTGGCCCTCCCCCTGGATTCCCTTGATGTAGTTCACACCGAGAGTGGCGGTAAGATAGGGGTCCTCGCCGTAGGTCTCCTGTCCTCTGCCCCATCTTGGGTCGCGGAAGATGTTGATGTTGGGTGTCCAGTATGTAAGATTCTTGAAGATGTCGAAATCCTTGTATTTGTAATTCTCGTTGTATTTTGCTCTTGCCTCAGTTGACACAGCCTCGCCGATCTCCCCGATAAGCTCGGGATTGAACGTTGCCGCAAGTGCGATGGCGTGGGGGAAAACAGTCGCCATACCGTTTCGCGCAACGCCGTGGGAGGCTTCGTTCCACCAGTTGTGGTCATATATACCGAGTCGGGGGATGTCAGGGGATTCATGACGCAAAACCGACGCCTTCTCCTCTACCGTCATCTGTTCAACTATGGCACGAGCCTTTATTTCAGCCTGTTCTCTTGTCATGTTTTTTCTCCTCTCGCAGGGGGATTTTTTATTATTTTATCATCTTTGACGTCGCTTTGCAACAGGATTTGGCAATTAACCAATATTTGACCAAAATACCACAAAACATGGCAAAATAAAACTCCCTGCGTACCGTATTTCAGCACGCAGGGAAAGCTGTTTACCCAATATATCTCTCAAGATTAGCCTTGCCGAGGCGGATTCCCTTCAGGTTGTCCTCCATTCCCTCGAACTCAACAGAAACCCATCCGTTATAGCCGTGCATCTTCAAAGCGCCGATGGATCGAGCCACGTTTGCATCTCCATGGCCGATTATTGCACCGCGGAGGTAGTTGTTGCCACGGGTCTTGAACCATCCCTCACCGGGGAAATCCACTCCGCCCTGCTTGATATGGAAATCCTTTGCGTGAACGTGGAAAGCATATCTCGCAAGCTTGCCTACTGCATATCCGGGATCCTCGTCAGCGCAGAGGAAGTTGCCCATGTCAAGTGTATAGCCGAAGTTATCGTGGTCTACTGCGTTGATCATCTTCTCGCACAAAGCCGCCTCCTGCATGAAGTGACCGTGATTCTCAAATGACGTCTTGATTCCGCGTTCAGCCGCATATTCTGTCACCTTACGGCAGGCGTAGGCCAGTGTGTCAATTACGCTGTCAAGTCCGATGCCGTGCTTTTTCCCGAGATCGCAACCGGTAATATCGTGTCTTACAAGTGGAGCGCCGAGAATGGCAGCCTTGTCGATCATTGCCTTTGCCGTTTCGATCTCTTCTTCAACCTGTGTTCCCTGCTTGGCGAGAAAATCCTTACCGAAAAGGAACGCAACGATGGGGAGGCCTATCTTTTTCGAGTGCTCTGCCACCTCGTGAATGTCCACACCTGAGCGAACAAGGTCACCGTCCGTGATCTCGATTCCCTCAAACCCCTGCTCCTTCGCCCAGTCCATGCATCCGAGTATGCCCAGATTATCGGGATTCAAATATCCGCCGAAGCTATATGATGATACTGAAATTTTCATAATAATTCTCCTGTAGTTGTGGTATAACCCCATTTTACTAAATCTCCCGCGGAGAGTCAATAGAAAAGCAAAAAAGAATCCTCGCGTAAATGAAAGGTTTTTCATATGCTAATAAACTCCGCAGTTCCTCTCATACATGTCAACACATTTACGTGTTCTGTCACTTACATGGCAGTATAACTATACATTCACAATCGCAAATCTTATCAAGCCTTCCTCCGGGAGGAAGGTGGCAGACGAAGTCTGACGGAAGGAGCCCGCGCGACTGAAAGTTAAGTTATACTTCATTGTAACGCACTCTCCCCCACCTACTTCGTAGGAGCCCCCTCCCGGAAGGGGCCTTATAGTAGTTTTCATTATACTTTTTGTGAAATCATAAGGCCATCACATAGTTTCAGCACAAAAAAAGAGATGACGCGAAATCATCTCTTTTTATTGTTATATAGGATTACTCTTCGTCGGAGAATTCTTCTTCGAATTCCTCGTCAATATCTTCGCCAAGTCCTGCGAGAGCATCTGCGAGATCAGCAAGGTCTGCTACGTCGTCGAAATCCTCTTCAGCAAGGTCGTCAGCAAATTCGTCCTCGTCATCTGTGCCGCGGATAACACGCTTTGCGTCATCCATGTCAAGCTCGCTGAGATCAAGACCGTAGAAAGGAGATTCCACGGGAGCAGTGCGCTCTACATCGATGTTGCGGTAGCAATCCATACCTGTACCTGCAGGGATCAGACGGCCGATGAGTACGTTCTCCTTGAGAGCCATAAGGTGGTCCACCTTGCCCTTGATTGCAGCTTCTGTGAGAACCTTTGTGGTTTCCTGGAAGGATGCAGCGGAGAGGAAGGACTCTGTAAGGAGAGACGCCTTTGTGATACCGAGAAGCACGGGATCGCCTGTTGCAGGACGAAGTTCGATCTCACCGGCAGCGCGGCGTGCTTCGATCTCTTCGTTTTCTGCGTAGAGCTCGCTGAGGTTAACTGTTGCACCGGAGAGGAGATTTGTGTCGCCCTCGTCGTCGATCTTAACCTTACGAGTCATCTGACGTGCGATAACTTCGATGTGCTTGTCGTTGATATTGATACCCTGGCTACGGTAAACCTTCTGAACTTCGAGAAGGATGTAATCGTAAACAGCGTCAATGCCGTTTATGCGGAGAATATCTGCAGGGTTCTTGTCGCCCTCTGTAAGGGAAACGCCGGGGTTAACATGCTGACCGTCTTCGATCATGATGTTTGTACCGAAAGGAACCTGATATACGATATCTTCGCTGCCGTCGTCGGGAGTGAGTGTGATGTTGTGAGTCTTCTTAACAAGCTCGATCTTGCAAGTACCTGCAGCCTCGGCAACCATAGCGGTCTTCTTGGGCTTTCTTGCTTCGAAGAGCTCTTCGACTCTCGGGAGACCTTGTGTAATGTTAGCCGCTGCGACACCACCTGTATGGAATGTACGCATGGTAAGCTGTGTACCGGGTTCACCGATGGACTGAGCCGCGATGATACCAACGGATTCACCAACGTTAACGGGTCTGTCGTTGGCAAGGTCATTACCGTAGCAGTGTGCGCAGACACCGTGACGGGAGCGACACTGGAGAACTGTGCGGATGTGTACCTTCTCGATACCTGCCGCAACTATCGCCTTAGCCTGTGCTTCGCTGATTACTGTGTTATCCTCGACGATAACCTCGCCTGTTGCGGGATCAACAACGTTGCCGATAACGTATCTGCCGATAAGTCTGTCCTTGAGAGGCTCAACAACTGTGTCGTCCACGTTGATAGCGGATACCCAGATACCGTGTGTTGCGCCGCAGTCCTCTTCGCGGATGATAACATCCTGAGCAACGTCAACCAGACGTCTTGTAAGGTAACCGGAGTCGGCAGTCTTAAGCGCTGTATCGGAAAGGGACTTACGAGCACCCTTTGCAGCCATGAAGTATTCGAGGATGGAAAGACCTTCACGGAAGTTGGACTTGATCGGGATCTCGATTGTACGACCGTTTGTCGCGAACATAAGTCCACGCATACCGGCCAGCTGACGCATCTGAGTCATGGAACCGCGGGCACCAGAGTCAGACATCATCTTGATCGGGTTATATCTGTCAAAGTTCTTCTGAAGCGCTGCAACAACGTCATCAGTTGTCTTGTTCCAGAGCTTGATAACAGCGTCGTAGCGTTCTTCTTCAGTCAGCTCGCCTCGCATGAAGCGCTTGTGAATAACGTCAACGTTCTTTTCAGCCGCAGCAACGAGATCGTACTTTTCTGCGGGAATTGTCATATCTGCCACGGAGATGGAGATAGAGCCTCTTGTGGAGTACTTGTAACCCATCGCCTTGATCTCGTCAAGCACAGCCGCTGTTGTGGAGAAGCCGTGGTAGCGGATACATCTGTCAACGATGTCGCCGAGCTTACCGGAGCTTGTTACGAAGTCAACCTCAAGCTTGAATTCGTTGCCGGGGATAGTTC
>SVSK01000066.1 GCA_015064345.1 Oscillospiraceae bacterium
AACCCGCCTTTGTCGTAATCCTTTGTTATGTCGGGCAGGTCATACAATCCCGTACATGAGAGATACCGATGAAGTGCCGCCTTTGCTTCAGTATCAACGGCAATCCATTCACCGCAGGCAACGTATATGCCGTTCACTCCGACTTGCACAGCGCAGGTATTCTTACCAAGCTTCAAAGTGCCGATAGGCTCTCCGACTGCTGTGAAATTAAGGTATATCTTGCCGTTTTCTCTGTCGTATGTGAGAGACGCATCCTTAATACCAAGTCCGTCGCGGGCGTAATACTTCGTCTCGCCGATCTCTTCGCGGTATTTTCTCGGGTCAAGGAACGAGTTAACAGCAAAACGGAGATCGTCAAAGCTGTACGCACCGCCATAGAGTACGCGGTCAAGTATCTCCGCTTCACCGTATGCCGCAACAAGCTCGTCAACGGTTGAAAATGTGGTGACAGTTCCACCCCCACCGTCATACTCTATCCATTCCGCGTCGAGCTTGAATAGGCTGTGTGAGTCCCAATAAGCATCAAAGCTTTCCTGCGAAACGGGTTTGTCATCGATGTAATAACGTATGTTTTTAGTCATTTCAGACTCACTGTATGCCAGCTTGATTACTGAGAAAGTGTCACCTGAAAATTCTATTTTGCCTATTCCGCTATCGGCAGCACCGCTGGAAAACGAGAAAGTTCCGTCAGACTTCAGTCCGGTCATTCCTCTGTACGGAAGCTCGTGTGCATACACAACGTCTCCCTCACGGTGGAGTACCAAAAAGCCTGCGTAATCGTTTGTGTAGCGAGCGATCCACAGTACCATTTCCACTCTGCCATCCCCGTCAAGATCGAGAATGGTGTATTTCTTTAACGAGTACACGGTTCCATCCAGAAACTCCGAAAGGAACTTTTCTTTTTTGGATGTCGCAAGATATATCGGAGTCTGGTTTGCGAGGATGGATTTGAAAACACCCTCGTTTCCGTCTGCCGCGACTGTGATGTCAATAAACTTCCACGCGCCGTCAGAAAGCTTGGTGAGGTGGAAATTCAACGTCTGATACTTATCGTAATAGAAGCTGCTACGGTAAATGTCCACGGTAACTGTGTGCACGTCACCCTCAACCTTATCGCCTGTTATGATGAAGTTTGTGACACCAAGTCCGTAACCGAGCTGAACATGGTTGCCGTTTGCATCAAACTGACTGGGTAGAGGTGAATATCCATCTAATCCAAAGCAACGCTCGGCATAGTCTACGATCAAGTCTCTTGTAGGAGTCTTGCCGATATCGTTCAGGCAGGATGCCATGTAATCTGTGAAATTGTAAGACCCGGACCAGGTGCTGTCGGGCATTCCGTTAAATCCTATCCAGTGGAGATACTTTGAAACAGCGCTTCTCGCTTCGTTGGCGTTGTTTTCGGAAGTATCACCGCACATAACGCCCATGCCGTCGTAGGCGTTTTCGCATATTTCAGCGGTGTTCTCGCCTTTCTTCAGCGTACCCACAGGCTCTCCTGTTACGGTGAAGGTCAGATACATCTTACCACTGCTTCTGTCGTATGTAGCAGAGATGTCCTGCAGCTTCATTCCCGCGAGTGCGGCGTATTCCGACTTTGTCATGCTGTCCTGATGTGCCGCAGGATCAATGAATTTGTCAACTGCCTCAAGGAACATCTGCCGTGAGTAATAGCCCGGGGCAAAAGCGTCGATCTCACTCTCGAATTTTGCTATCAGCTCCTCTATAGTGCTGAACTCAATCGTTGTTACGCTCGGAGGAATTATCGACTCCGGAACGCGCAGTACAACAGTCACACGTCCCGACGTTGTTACGAGTAAATTGCTTGAATAGCGGTCAACGGTGTTGGGGTACATCACCGACACTATAGGATCGAAATCATCCCCGTGGCGAATCTCCGTCATTACATATCCGTTGCTCTTTATGTAGCTCGGCACTTCTGTATCGGTGTAGGTATCGAAGTACCAGAGTCCCTTCTTGAAAGAGGGGAATTGCTCGCCCTCGTGGTATGCGTCTCCGTCTGCAGGGTCAACCGACCACATGAGAGTCATGTTTCCCGCGCGGTCACGCTTCCAGATCCTGTAGCTTTCGCTGTAGCCTTCATCTGTGCGCTTGTATTCTTCAAAATATATAGAGTTCGACCACACATCAATGGCTCTGTAGTTCATGTAAAGGAACTCTTCGCGCTTGCCTGTGGCTATGTCGTATATGCCGAATCCCTTGCCCGCACCTTCGTATGCACCGATGTTGTAAACAAGCTTTGCGTTCTCATCCACAGTAGCACCGATGACTCCCACGGGGGTATAGTACATTACATTTGAAAGATTTCCGCCTGCATCATCAAGCACCACGTTTGAGAGGATACGCTTTACTGTTCCGTCAGGCATTGTGACGTCAATACCGCCGCGCCCCTGTCCGTCGTCAGTAGTTCTGCAGGCGTAAACCAAGCCGTCCCAGGCATTTCCGCGAACGGGCATACCGTGCTGCGGATAAGCTGCGGAATCCACCTTTGTGGCAGTCAGCTCGCCTCCGCTGAACAGAACGTGGTATGCGCCGTGAACGATGTAGCCTGCGTCATATGAGTATTCCACGTCCATAAGCACTACTCCGTTACCCGTGGGGTCATAGCTTACGGTGTTGAGCCGATACTCTCCGTCAATAGCACACTCGCTCACGATTCTGCCTCTCTCCTTGTCAACAAGGTAAAGCTTGATGTTCGAGTATGCCTGTGTAACGCCCTGTGCATCGGTTACAAGATCAAATGACATGTAAAGCATCTGACTGTCGCTGTACGGATACGCAGACGATCTGCCGCCCTCGCTTACGGGGATGTAAACGGTCTGTACCGAATAGCCCTTGGAATTTGACACAACTTTAACAAGCTCTTCCTCTGTAGACGGAGTGTCGGATGAGTCGGGAATATTCGCGCTGTCCGTGATCACGATAGCTGTTTCCATGTTTCCGTGGCTGACCGCGAGCACTTTTCCGAAGTCACCGCTGTATCTCACCTTTGCCAAAACGCTTTGCATATCAGGTGAGTAAACGAGAACATCCGCGCTTGTCGCATCTTTTTCGTGCAAAACATATTCAACGTACGTGATGCTTCTCCACGGTTTGCCGCCAAGCTTGAAGTCGTACGTATTTGCAATGTAAGTCACGCCGTCATTTTCGTTAACGGAGGCAATTTTCTCGACTTTTCCGTCAAGGGTAGCCTTATGCCATGCGACCGTCTCATATCCAGAGGATTCACGGAGGTAAATATATCCGTCCGCATAGCCGATAGCACTGTAGCCATTGCGGAATTCGGTCTTTTCTCCTGTTGCAAGGTTGTAGATACCGTAGCCCTGTGTCCATTCCCATCCGCCGATGTGGTAGAGAAGTCTGTCGTTGTCAATGAACTGAACGTGACTGTATCCTGTAACGCCGCCGAGACCTTGTACTCCCGGGTCATCAAGCATAATGTTGGTGAGAATACGCTTTGTTGTTCCGTCGGGATAAAGCACGTCAATACCGCCGTGCCCGCGTCCGTCATCGGTGGTAGAGTAAACCGTATATCTTCCGTCGGGAGAAGTGAGCTTTTCCTCATATATCGGGAAAGTGCTCTTTTCTGTTTCTGCCACGCTGAGCTTGCCGTTCTTGTATTCTATACGGATCGCCGCAGGAACGCTGTATGTCTCAGTTTCTTCGTCGAGCTCCAGATCGTACAGTACGAGGGCATCCTGCTCATAGTGGCGGATAGTCATATTACCCTCCGCTCTGCCGTATTCAAGGGTAGCAACAAGCTCGCCGCGCACAGTATTCACGAGGTAGAAGCAAATGTCCGTATATGCAGTTACAAGACCTCTCTCTCCTGTCTCAATACCGTAGGTCATTATGAGCATGTGCTCACTGTCAAAATTGTAGGATGAGTAATGCTTGCCGTCAGGGATATAAACAGTCTTGAACTCCAGCCCACCGGGGTTTGAAAGGACGTTTACGGGGGGAATGGGAGCTGCGTCCTCTTCCTCTCCTGCAAAAGCGTCCCACAGAAGATCTATCATCAAGGGGAACTGTGTGAATCTGATTGAGCCATCCGCTTCAATAACATATTTGCAAACGTCTCCTGCTACATACTTGACTCCATACTCATTAATAGAGGCAGACACTCTCACAAGGTACTCGTCGTTTTCATATCCCAAAGGTTCGAAAGTATACCCGGTAGCAGAGTCATATCCCCACTGAGCCGCGTAGCCTGCGAATATGTAAAGCTTACCGTCCTGCTCAATGTAAAGGGGACAACCTATACCGCTAACAGTCTTGCTCATGAGGCTGTTTGTAATGTCGTCTGAGAAATGACGTACTATAACATTTCTCATTTCTGCAAGGTTCGAGAACTCAACGTGGCTGCAGTTCCGATATTTTTCTCCTTCATATTCGATCGTTTCTTCGTAAAACTCGATTCGAGCGCAACCGTTGAAGATTGCATAGAAGTATTCTGCGGTATGATATGTATTAACAAAGTCCCGGGGCAAATTCGTTGATTCGAAGGATTCATCCACCTCTGAGGAATGCTTGATGGATTTTGCAATAATCTTTCCCGATGCATTATAACCGTATTCGATCAGGAAGTAGTCCTCAGTATACTGCCACGTTCCATAGCCTATCAGCACCTTGGCATACAGCTTGCCGTTTTTAACGAAGAAATCGAAATTCTGATCAAAATATGCGTTGTCGGGAAGCTCTATCTTATCTCCTGAAGAGTTTACAGTCCAGGCCTTGCCGTCTTCTCCGCGGGAAACAACGCTCTCTACCCAATCATAGGGCTTCGGTGCAGCGTATATTTCTCCCTCAAAGCAGTTCATCACATAGGCCTCTTCAATATGTACCCCTGTTCCCGTGCCTGTGGTAAATATGAGGAACAGTCGGTCGCCGCCGTCAGAGGTTACATTTGAGCGGTATATCTGAGGCTCCCATGTGTTTTTCAGCCATGCAGGAAGAGATGTGGCTATATCCAGCTCATGTCCGTCAGCGGATACTCTGAACTTCGTTGCAAAGTCAGAATTCAAACCGTTGTCGAAATAATACAGAGATGCTTCACTGTTATTGTCCTTTATGAGAAGCTTGTATTCCCCTTCGTAAAGGTCAGAGCCAATGTAATCATCCGCAAGCCTGTCTTCTGTTATCTCAACAAGGATAGGTGTGCCGTCCTCACCGCTTGTGTTTACTTCAAAGCGCTTGATGGTTCCATCTGTGTCTCTGTATGTAATACCGCACGCGCCTATAACGCCGGGAACTGAAACCTCAACGTATATAGGTTCTCCTGCCACAAGATCCACAATGTGAAGCGGAACACAGTCAGAAATACTCAAATCAGTAGCGAGCAGTTTTGTTATCTTTACGTTTTCAACATCAATGTTTGATGTGATAACTACAACAAAGCCCTCACCGCCCGGCACTGCATCATACAAATCCGCGCCACTGACGCTCGGCGTCTTCTCCCAGTCGTGCATGGAAACAGACAGTTCAACTGCCGCGTCTGTCTCGGGCGGATCAGTTTCGTCGGGCTGCTTCTTGTCGCCGACAGTACATGAAATGATCGTACCGGCGAGTATGCACAGCACAAGGCAAATGGGAATAAGAACCTTGCCACGTCTGCTGCCTGAACCGTTGATTATGTTCAAGAATCGAGCTTTGACTGAATTCTTTTTCGGGTTAAAATGAGTGGTAAGTGCACCGCGATTTCGTCTGCAACGGCGGATGATGTCAAGCATTACGTTACCGTATGCCACGCGGGCTTCGTCACTGCAACCTGCAAGCACAGTCTCGTCGCAGGACATTTCCATCTCCATTTCACAGCGCACTGCCGCAATATGAGAAATGGGGTTGAACCAGTGGAGCGACCTCGCAACAAGCTCGATGATCTTGATATAAAGATCTCCTCGCTTACAGTGCACCACCTCGTGGAACAGCGTACCCGCAAGTCCGTTTTGCGTAAATGTAATATCCGGCAGGACTATTTTACGGCTGAAGATACCAAAGGCAGCGGGGCTGTTAATGTTCGGAGACACAAGCAGCACCGGAACCTTTTTTAGGTTTTCCTTGTCGCAAATGGAGAGGAATATACCAATGGTCTTTGCGTCCGCATTACGGGCTGACTTCAAGATCCGACGTGTGTACAAGAGATACGAGAGCATATTCCATAAGAAGAATATGAGCGCACCAACAATATATACGACCGAAAGAAACTCCAATACGTCAACTACAGAGATCGGTTCTTTCGGAGTCTCGATAATCGGATCAGGAAAGATCACTTCCTCTTTAGTTGGGTCACTCGTGATCGGCTCATCGGGATCAACCGACGGAACTGACGGGTTTACAGGCTCATTAGGCACATCCGGAACCACGGAAGTGCCCGGAGTGGTTGTTGAACCCGGATTCGTAGGATTCGTTGGGGTTGTCGGATTCGTTGACGTACCCGGATCTGTCGGATTCGAGGGGATCGTCGTCGTTCCGGGATTTGATGGGGTAGTACCGGGAGTCACTGTTGTACCGGGGGTTACCGTTGTACCGCCATGGTTGCCCGACGGTGCAGTTTCAGGGGGTATTTCATTCTGCGCCGGGTCGTCAACTGTCGCGTTTTGCTCTTCCTCCTCTGCTATCACAGTTTGAATCGGCACTTCAATGATCGAGGGAAGAATGTTAAAGCTGAATGGGATCGCCAGCCGCAGCAGCACAAGCGTCCACAAAACATATCTGCATTTTGAGGTGAATCTGCCGCCAAACAGCCTAAGCACCAAAATCATAGCAAAAACAAGCAGGGAGATCCCTACAGATATTTCAAGAATATTGAGAAAGAAACCAATCATCACTTACCTCCGGTTTTCTTCTTCAGCATTACTGCAAGCTCCTCTAAATCTTCATCACTCAGTCCGTCAGCGTTAAGCAGGGATGCGATCATATTTTTCGCAGATCCGCCAAAGAAGCGGTGCATCATAGTGTGCTCCTCCCCTTTGCGGTATTCGGACTCTTTGATCAGGGGTGAAAACAGATGCTTGTAGCCGCTTTTGTCGCAAGATACAAATCCACGCTCACTCAATCTTTCAAGTAAAACGTGAACCGTTGATGCTTTCCATCCATGGGATTCGAGCAGTTTTTTCGTAATCTCACCTGCGGTCATAGGTCCTCCTCTGTGCCACAAGGTCAGCATTATTTCAAGTTCGGATTCAGGTAAACGCTCTATTGTTTTCATATACGCCTCCATCTACATTTGTCTACAGTTCCAGTATATCACAACCATTTACAATTGTCAATGGTTTTCTCAAAAAAAGGAATTGTTTTGGTAAATCTTGATGCCGTCCTCACTAAATAAGACGAAAGATCAGCTGGAAAAATAACACTTGAAATCGAATAAAAATCTGCAATAACCGGATTCTGAACCACTACCCACGCACGACACTTCGTGTCTTTTCGTTGCAAGCGTCGTGACTGCTTTTCAATCAGTTCACTAATAACAAAAAATATCCTTGAAGGGCACAATGTCTGGATTCGAACCACTACTTTACTGCTTAAAGTGACGAGCCGCCCATGGGTGAATTATACTTGTCAGTCAACCTCGGCGTCTCGATGCTGCTTCTCAAACAATCACACAAAAAAAGAAGGTACATCCTTTGGAGACCACTCCACCCGGCACGTCTGGATTCGAACCACTACGATGTAAACATCGTTACGAGCCGCCCACGGGTGAATTATACTTGTCAGCCAACCTCGGCGTCTCGGATGCTACTTCTCAAACAATCACATAAAAAAAGAAGGTACATCCTTTGGATATACCTTCTTTTTTATCGGAGTGACTGGATTCGAACCAGCGGCCTCTTGGTCCCGAACCAAGCACTCTACCGGACTGAGCCACACCCCGATTACCAAGGTATTATATCACAACCGCCTTAATTTGTCAATAGCTACTCCCAATTTTCCTTCACCAAACAAAAAACAGAGTCACCTCAAGATGACTCCGTTTCTATGCGCCTGACAGGAATCGCCATTCTGCGGAATGAGCTGTGGCGCGGAAAAACCCTCCCCCGGAGGCTTTTTTTACACGCGCCCTTCGATTCCTGTCTCTAATGAAAAAAACAAGAGACACACGAGGCATCTCTTGTTTTCTATGCGCCTGACAGGAATCGAACCTGCACGGTTGCCCACCGGATCCTAAATCCGGCGCGTCTGCCAGTTCCGCCACAAGCGCATTCAGCTTGACTATTATATCACACCTGTCTGTTTTTTTCAATATCTACAGTGAAATTAATTCTCCAATAAACTTACATATTGTAACTCCAAGGATTTTGTGGTATAATTAATTTAATATCATAAATCCACCCGAGGAGTAACACTATGAATAACGAAAACATCTCCGCAACAAAGAGTCTTCTCTCATTTATAGAAAACAGCCCTACCGCTTTCCACGCGGTTGAAGAGATCGGAAAGATCCTTGAGGAAAACGGCTTCACCCGACTCAGCGAGGGCGGCGAGTGGAAGCTTACAGCAGGCGGCAAGTATTACGTCACCCGCAATATGTCCTCCGTTATCGCCTTTGCTATTCCCGATGGCGCGGCAAAGTCATTCATGATCACTGCAAGCCACACAGACAGTCCCACATACAAGCTTAAAACAGAATGTGAAACTGAAGCATTTGGCAAATACGTAAAGCTAAACGTAGAAGGATATGGCGGAATGATCGCGTCCTCTTGGTTCGACCGTCCTCTGTCCATCGCAGGTCGAGTTATCGTAAAGGATGGTAATGCAGTTTCCGCACGTCTTGTTAAGATCGACCGCGACCTTGTGCTCATTCCACACGTCGCTATTCATCAGAACCGCACCATCAACAGCGGTTACAACTACAATCCTGCCGTTGACCTTATGCCGCTTTTCGCGTCTTCCGAAAACAAGGGAAGCCTCAAGAACATCATTGCCGAAGCTGCAAATTGCGCCCCCGAGAACATCATGTCCTCCGACCTGTATCTTTACAACCGTACTCCCGTCTCTGTCTGGGGAGCTGACTGTGAGTTCTTCTCTGCGCCGCGAATCGACAATCTTCAGTGCGCTTACACAACTCTGACGGGCTTTATTTCCGCAATAAACGACGGCAGTTGCAAGGCAATACCCGTATTCTCCTCCTTTGACAACGAGGAAACAGGCTCATCCACAAAGCAGGGCGCGGCATCAGGTTTCCTGTTTGACACGCTGGACCGCATTGCCGATTCACTTGGATTCACCCTTCGCTCGGCACTTCCCTCTTCCTTTATGGTATCAGCGGACAACGGACACGCCAAGCACCCCAATCATCCCGAGCTTTCCGACGGTGCAAACTCTCCTCACATGAACAAGGGAGTTGTCATCAAGTCCAATGCTGCCCAGAAGTACACCACCGATGCCCTCTCCGCAGCGATCTTCGGTGAAATATGCGAAAGAGCGAGCGTTCCCGTACAGTTATTCGCTAACCGCAGCGACATGGCAGGCGGCTCAACTCTCGGATCAATCTCCAACACCAACGTTGCGCTGAACACCGTTGACATCGGACTTGCACAGCTCGCGATGCACTCCTC
>SVSK01000067.1 GCA_015064345.1 Oscillospiraceae bacterium
GCAATGTTCGCGTCTGATGACGAAGACTACGGTATCGGTGAAGTAAAGGACGATGTCCTGACAGTTTATGTTGCACCTAACGGCAAAAAGGGCGCTGACGGAACAGCAAAGAACCCCACTACACTTGAAGCTGCCCGTGATGCAGTTCGCGGTATCAGCAAGTCCGGTCTTAATGGTATCGATATCGTTCTTGCCGCAGGTGAATACGTTCTCTCTGAGACATTCACTCTCACAGCTGAAGACGCAGGAACTAAAGCTTGCCCCGTCCGCTACATCGGTGAAGACGGAGCTACAGTTATCGGCGGTGTTGCGCTGACAGCAAAGGATTTCGCTCCCGCAACAGGAAGTGCTGCACAGTATTTCCCTGAGGCTGATAAGATCGTTCAGTTCGATCTTAAGACAATCGGTATCACAGCAGAAAAGATGCAGTCTCTCCTCGACGGACGTTACTACAACTCCAACACAGTACGCCTCTTCTCAAACGGTGAGATGCAGACTATAGCTCGTTTCCCCAACCTTGGTGAAGACGAGATCGTTATCCAGTATGGCGAGTGCATCCACGAAAACGGAAAAGAACGCGACTGGGTTGACATCATGACCTTCGGTGTAACAGACGAGGTTATGGCTCGTATCAGATCTTGGCACACAACTCAGAGCGTATTCCTCTCCGGTTATACAGACTTCCTCTGGAGAATCAACGACACTCCCGTAACAGGAATTTCCGAGGACAAGAGTGAGTTCTACACCCTCTTCCCCGGTACATCCGCTCCCAGAAAGGACCTCCGCTTCTTCTTGTACAATATTCCCGAAGAGCTTGACGTTCCCGGCGAATACTACATTGACAGAGATGCGATCCTCTACTACTATCCTACCGAAGATTTCGGCACAGCAACACTTTCCGTTCCCGTTGTTGATAAGATCATTGATATCGAGGGTGCTGATTACACAACTCTTGAAAATCTCACTATCGAAACATCCGCAAAATACGGTGTATACGTTGAAGCAAACAATGTAACAGTATATGACTGTGTTCTCCGCGGTGTAGTCGCGACAGCGGTTCAGACAAACGGTTATAACAACCTTATTTCCACGAACCACATCTACAACACTGGTGCTGTTGCATCCAGAGTAAACGGTGGTGATTCTGCAACTCTCACACACGGTAACAACCTCTTCACAAACAACTACGTTCACGACTTCGGTCTCCTCGCACGCGGATACAACGGCGGTCTCACTCTCGAAGGATGCGGCAACACTGCTTCTCACAACGAGATCTTTAACGGCGAACACCAGGGTATCCACTGGGACGGTACAAGAAACGTAATCGAGTACAACTACATTCACGACGTATGTAAGCTCGTTGACGACATGGGTGCTATCTATGGCGGTACAATCAACATGGTAGACTGCACAGTAAGATACAACTACATTGCAAATGTGGGTCTTCCCCTTAACCATGAGCTCAGAAAGATCGAAGGATATCCTTACTGCGGTACTCACGCTGTATACTGGGATATGTACAACAGTAATAACAACACCTACGGCAACATCATGGTAAGCTTGACAGGTTCCGGTGTTGCAATGGGTAACGGACGTAATATGTACATTGCTAACAACCTTGTTATCAGTGCACACCACGTTGTAACAGGTATCTGCGGTATCTACGTTGACGCTTATTACCGCACACCCAACAGCCACAAGAACAAGCTGAACGCATACATGTACGACGAAGTATGGGTAGAAGCTTATCCCGAAATGTCCAAGCTCGTTATGGATATGACCCAGACAACCAAGGATGACCCCCTCGGCTGGGCTACTCCTTACAACATCACCATCAAAGATAACTTCTTCTACGGTGACAAGTACAACACAGGCTCAAGAAATGAGGTACTTCCTCTTAGCCTTGAATCTCCTTTCTATGACTGGAACCCCGAAACAATTGTTAACATGACCGCAAATAACGGTACAATGATTACATTCAACTCCAAGAGAAACGGTATGCCCGACATGAAGGAAGCTATCGAAGCAGCTTACTCCACAACAGGAATCACCTACGAGCAGTTCCTCGAAATGGGAACTGACTGGACACCCGCTGAATAATCAAATAAAACTTAAAGGAGGCTCTCACGGGGTCTCCTTTTTGCTTTTCGCTCTCTTGTCATCCTGAGTGGAGCGACAGCGTAATCGAAGGATCTCATAGTTTGATTCTTCGACTTCGCTCAGAATGACTGGCTTTGGCTTTTCAGCTCTCTTGTCATCCTGAGTGGAGCGACAGCGTAATCGAAGGATCTATATTAGATTCTTCGACTTCGCTCAGAATGACAGGATGTATTGACCGGGTCTCCTTTTTTGTACTATGATATAAGGCTTCTTCGCGAAAAAAAGATAAATTCGCCAAGAATTGGCTGTAAACACTGTGCCTTTGTCTGCTCTGTTACTTGAGTATTGAAAACAATTCTGATATAATGTTATTGTTACAATTCCCCCATAAAAGGAGAAAAATATGAAAAAAATAATTGCACTCATCCTTGTTCTCTGCATGAGCCTTGGTATGATCGTTTCCGTATCTGCTGAGGGTCCATTTATTCAGAGACTGAGCCTCGCTCGCCTCATTCGTTTGATGTTCGCGTCAGACGACAACGGTTACGGCATCGGCGAGGTTAAAGACGGCGTTCTCACCGTTTACGTTGCTGTGAACGGCAAAAATGACGCTGACGGCACAAAGAAGAACCCCTATGCAACAATCACAGCCGCGCGCGATGCTATCCGTGATATCGACCGTGCAGGTCTTTCCGGCATCGACATTTATGTTACAGCAGGTGTTTATTCCATTACCGAGCCTGTCAGCTTTGATGAAGAGGATGGCGGAAGCAAAAATTGTCCCGTTCGCATTATCGGTGAAGACGGGGCTCAAATCGTCGGCGGTGCAGCATTTACAAAAGATGCTTTCACCAAAGCAGAAGGAGAGATAACAGAGTATTTCCCCCAGCCGGACAAGATCGTAATGCTTGACCTCACAAAGTATAATTACTCCGTCGAGATGATCGGTGAACTGCTTGCAAATAGAGACTACCAGGCAGTTGCTCCCGCTTTCTCCGCTGACGGTGTACTTCAGACTCTCGCACGTTATCCCAATGAATCTGAGGGCTGGATCAACATTACCGAAGGTTGGATGCTCGACAAAAACGGCAATGTAACTCCCTACACAGACAACGACGTTGGACGCGACCACGAGCAGTTCCCTGTTCAGACAAAGATCCAGTACGGCGAAGCCCACATGGAGCGTGTACAGTCCTGGCATTCCGCTGACGGGATCAAGATCGCCGCACGCTTCAACCAGCTTTGGTGCAGTGACAACTCCTACATCACATCCATTTCACAGGATGAGGACATCTTCTATATCCCGTACACAGGCGGATATGAGCCTCTTGCAGGTACTGTTATGTACTGGTACAATATTCCCGAAGAGCTTGATGCCCCCGGTGAATTCTACATTACAGCAGACGGAAAGCTGTATTATTACCCCACCGATTCCTTTGAGACAGCAGTGTTCTCTCTCCCTCTCTCTGACGGAATTTTCAACATTAACGCAGACTACGTTACAATCGAAAATCTTAAGTTTGAATCCTCAAGAGCAAACGGCCTGAATATTAACGGCGACAACGTAACAATTACAGACTGTGAGATCTCAGCTATCGCAGGTGAGTGTGCAATCAAAGCAGAAGGCAACAACATTCTCATCAAGAATAACAGCATCCACGACTGCCGTAAGACCGCAGTTACCGTGGAAACAGGCAATATTGAGACTCTCGAACGCGGCAACGCTCTGATCACTAACAATGAGATCTACAACTTCGGTCTCAATTCCTGGCCTTACACATACGGTATCCACACCGGCGGATGCGGCTCTACCGTATCTCACAATGATATCCATGATTCCAAGACCCGTGCAATCTACTGGACCGGCGCATACCACACGATCGAGTACAATGATGTTCACGACGTGCTTACTGCGGCTGACGATATCGGTGCTATCAGCTCTGACCACAGAATCAACGTAGGCAACGTGATCAGATACAACTATATCCACAATATCGGATGTGTCGGTGCTCTTGCTGAAATCGACAAGATAAATCCCGACTACTCATATCTTGGTTGTGCTGCCATATACGGTGACTTTGGCGGATCTTACTGGGAAGCATACGGAAACGTAATCGAGCACATAAACGGAAACGGCTTCCAGGTTGGCGGACGTGACATCATAATGAGAGGCAATCTTATCATCGACTGTACCAACTGGTACGTTTGGATCACTGCAATGCAGTATGACGATGCATATAAGTACAATAAAAACTACGCCTATTCAGTTCCCGATTATGTTTATACAGATGTCTGGAAGGAAGCAAATCCCGACCTCGCCTCTGTTAAAACTGACCTCAGAGAGGTTGCAGCGGACGATTCCATGGGATGGGCAATGCCTGTTGGAAATGTTGTCCAAAACAACTGGATCCATTACAACCGAGGCGATCGCGATCAGACGCAGTGGGGAGTTGCGCCTTATTACATCTACGCAGAAGTATTTATGTTCTCAGCCGACACAATTGATGTTAAACAATCCGACAGATCAAACAAGAATATGTCTTCCTACAATAGTAGACGTCAGACATATGATCTGAAGGAGCTTATCACAACAACTGCCGCAGGTGTTATTGAGATCACATGGGGGCAGTTTGAACAAATCGGCCGCTACGAGGATTGATAAACAAAACTGCAAATACAAAAGGGGACTCGCGGGTCTCCTTTTTTTATGAAAAGCATGCACACTTTTAATATTTAATGCTGTTTAATATTGCTTTTGGTTTTAGCTTATGATATAATGTAAACGTAATATTTCCAAGAAGGAGAAAACCATGAAGAAAATAATTGCACTCATCCTTGCCTTCTGTATGAGCTTTGGCATGATAGTTTCCGTATCTGCCGCAGGTCCATTTATACAGAGAATGAACCTCGCACGTCTCATCCGTTTGATGCTCGCACCAGACGATAACCGATATGAAATCGGCGAAGTAAAAGACGGTGTTCTTACCGTTTATGTTGCAGTAAACGGCAAAAAAGATGCTGATGGTACAAAGAAGAATCCTTTTGACTCACTTGAATCTGCAAGAGATGCTCTTCGCAGTATCGACAAAGCAAAGCTTGGTGGCATTGATGTAGTTCTTACATCCGGCGAATACGTTCTCTCTGAAACATTCAGTCTCACAGCAGAAGATAAGGGAGCAAAGAACTGCCCTATTCGCTACATTGGTGAAGACGGCACAAAAATTATCGGTGGTCAAGCAATCAAAGCTTCCGATTTTGTTCCTGCAACAGGAAGTGCTGTTCAGTACATTCCCGAAGAAGCAAAGTCAGTTGTAGTTCAGCTAGATCTAAAGAAATACGACTACACTCCCGAGGATGTTGCAAAGACACTCAACACAGATGCTTACACCAAGAAGGCGATCCGTCTTTTCTCAAACGGCGAAATGCAAACTATTGCTCGCTATCCCAATATCGGAGAAGAGATCACAATCCTCGGTGGTGATATGTTGGATAGCGACGGTAATATTACCACAAATGACGGTAACGACCCAAGCCATCCCGAACCCATAGCTGAAACTTACGTTGCATATATCGATGAAGAGCACATTCAGCGCGCTCTTACTTGGCACAACCCCGATAAAGTATATCTTTACGGTCACGTAGATCTTCTCTGGAGAGTTGACCACACTTATATTCTTGATATCAATGACGAAAAGAATATGATTGAGTTTTTCTTCCCGGGCACATCCTCTCCAGAAGCAGGCAGACGTTTCTATCTGTACAACGCCCCCGAAGAACTTGACCATCCCGGAGAATACTACATTGACGATGATGCGATTCTCTATTACTACCCCACAGAAGATTTCGCCACAGCAACACTCTCTATTCCTACAGTTGACTGCATCATTAATATAGACGGTGCAGACTACACAACTTTCGAAAACATCACGTTTGAGACCTCCGCTAAGGACGGTATCATTGCACGCGCAAATAATATCACTATCTATGACTGTGTAATCCGCGGTATGATCGACACGGGCATTGACATTCTCGGTTACAACAATTTGATTTCCACAAACCATATCTACAATACAGGCGCTACAGGTACAGTAATGGATGGTGGTGATACTGCAACACTCACTCCCAGCAACAATCTTTTCACCAACAACTACTGCCATGATTTCGGCATACTTGCAGGCGGTTATAACGGTGCGCTTGAATTCGGCGGTTGCGGAAATACAGCATCCCACAATGAAATCTTCGGTTCCAACCACCTCGGTATCCATTGGGGCGGTGTGCGAAACGTAATCGAATACAACTACCTCCACGACCTCTGCCTTGCCGCTGACGACATGGGCGCTATCTACGGCGGTGGCTTTACAATGATTGACAACACAGTAAGATACAACTACATTCAGAATATCGGTATCCCGAAGAACGATTCTCTCGCATCTATTGAGGGATACAATTACTGCGGCGCTCATGCGGTTTACTGGGATATGCAAAACAGCTACAACAGCACATACGGCAATATCATTGAAAACATAAGAGGTATGGGCGTTGTTGGCGGTAATGGACGTAACATCCTTATCGAAGACAACCTGTTCATCAGCTGTTGGTATGCTGTAAGGCTCATCTGCGACGGCTACAACAATGTATATTATCGAGGTGAATCCTCTTACTCAACATCCCTTAGAGACTACATGAAGACTGATATATGGGTTGAGGCTTATCCTGAGATTACTACTCTTGTACTTAATTTGGCTGACACAACAGAAGACGATCCCCTCGGTTGGGCAACACCTGTCAATATCGTTATTAAGGACAACTATTTCTACGGTGACAGATACAATACAGGTTGGAGAAATCAGGTTATCGCATTTGATATCGAAAGCCATATCTACACCTGGAACCTCGATACTCTTGAGGACATGACTGAAGCAAATAATACACTTACAGTATTTAACTCCAAGAGAAACGGTATGCCCGACATAAAGGAAGCTATCGAAGCATCTTATTCCACAACAGGCATCACTTACGAGCAGTTCCTCGAGATGGGTACTGACTGGACACCCGCTGAATAATCACATAAAACTTAAAGGAGACTCGAGTGGTCTCCTTTTTTGTCTCCGGCCAATCGAAAAATTGCTGTAATACTTGATTTTCTTCCGTATATATGGTAAAATCTCCATATACATATTATTGCAAAAACGGAGATTAAAATGAGATTCAGACAAGTACACCTTGATTTCCACACCA
Source organism: Oscillospiraceae bacterium (assembly GCA_015064345.1). Classification (GTDB taxonomy): domain Bacteria; phylum Bacillota; class Clostridia; order Oscillospirales; family CAG-272; genus UMGS1696. Next base: position 7,339 of record SVSK01000067.1, read on the forward strand.
GTGAGAAGATCGACGGAATCGGCTCCAATTTCTCAAAAGCGCAGTTCCAGGATGCCCTGAAAAAAGGTCACGTTGACTCTATTACAGTGTTCTCAAAGTGCCACCACGGTTGGGCATACCACCCCAGTGAGGCAAATGAGATGCATCCCGGTCTTAAGTTCGACCTTCTTGCTGCAGAGATCGAAGCGGCACATGAGATAGGCGTAAAAACTCCTGTATATCTTTCAGCAGGTTTTGACGAAAAAATGGCGCGCCGTCACCCTGAGTGGCTCATCAGACAGAAGAACGATACTATCGACTGGGAAAAGCCCGGTTATCACGAGTTCTGCATGAACAGTCCGTATCTCGATTACCTTATCGCACAGGTTGAGGAAGTTGTGCAGAGATACGACTGCGACGGCATCTTCCTTGACATCGTTGGCGTTCGTTCCTGCTACTGCCAGAACTGTATCAACACTCTTCTCGCTGAAGGCAAGGATCCTTATGATGAGGCAAACATTCAGGAGCTTGGCGAAAGAACATACGCAAACTATACACGCCGCGTTCGTGAAGCTATAGACAAGTACAAGCCCGGTCTTCCCGTATTCCACAATGGTGGACACATCAGACGCGGCAGACGCGACCTTGCTCACATGGATACACATCTTGAGCTTGAATCTCTTCCCACAGGCGGCTGGGGATACGATCACTTCCCTCTTTCTTCCGCATATGCACGCAATCTCGGCATGGAATATCTCGGTATGACAGGCAAGTTCCACACACACTGGGGCGAGTTCGGCGGTTACAAACATCCCAATGCGCTCCGCTATGAAGAAGCTCTCTGCGTAGCCTGCGGTGCAAAGTGCTCCATCGGCGACCAGATGCACCCCGACGGATACATGGACGATGCCACATACGGACTCATCGGTGCGGCATACTCCGAGGTTGAAGCTAAAGAGCCCTGGCTTGACGGCGTAACTGCTGTATCGGACATCGCTATCCTCTCCGACGAGGCTGTGTCCAACTACTACGCGGATGCGAAGACTCTTACTTTTGCCGCAACAATGGCTGACGTTGGTGCGGTAAGAATGATGCTTGAGGGCAACTATCTCTTCGATGTTATCGACACAGACGAAGACCTTTGCAAGTATAAGCTTCTCATTCTTCCCGACAGTATCAGACTGGATGAGCATCTCACAGCGAAGATCAAGGCGTTTACCAAGAATGGCGGTAAGGTTCTCGCAAGCGGCATGAGCGCTCTCTCCAATGCAGATGATAGCTTCACTCTCGATCTCGGTGCAAAGTTCTGCGGCGAATCTAAGTTCAATCCTACATACTTCAGACCCAAGTTCCCCCTTCCCTGCCTCGGCAACACTGCATTCGTTATCTACTCAAAGACATACGATATTGATGCTGTGGGTGACGTTCTTGCTACAAGAGAAAACCCCTACTTCAACAGAACAACATTCCACTTCTGCTCGCATCAGCATACTCCGAACGATAAATCCGTTTCCGTTCCTGCTATCACGGTTGGTTCTGACGGTGCGTACATTTCCACGGAAATATTCAGTGAGTACGCAGAAATGGGCAGCCTTATAGCGAAGCTTATTGTAAACCACGTTATTGATACGCTTCTTGCCGACAACAAGACTGTGGTAACAAATCTTCCCGCACAGGGTGTGGTAACTCTTATGGATCAGAAGGGAGAAAACAGATTTGTTAACCATCTCCTGTACGCATCTCCCGTTCGTCGCGGTCAGGGTATTGAGATCATTGAGGATATCATCCCGCTTCACGACGTCAAGGCATCCGTAAAGACGGACAAAGAGCCGAAGAGAGTGTACCTTGCTCCGGAAGGACGCGACATTCCTTATACATACGAGGGCGGCAGAGTTTCCTATACCGTTGACAAGCTCGACCTTTGTGCAATGGTTGTAATTGATTATTAATTCGAGAGGAGTTATACATATGAAAAGATCAGAAATCAACAAGTACATAAGAGAGTTCAGAGAAGAGCTGGACAAGATTTCCTTCAA
>SVSK01000068.1 GCA_015064345.1 Oscillospiraceae bacterium
ACCTGCAAATCTCCCGTAAATCCGGATTTTTCCCTGTGAGGGCAGTCGGTGGGCATATCAACGAAGTTACCCTTCATGCTCCACACGCAGTTTTCAAAGAGCTTGTTCACCTCAGCAACTCCGCACTCGAAGAAACCGATCTCTTCAATATCGGAATATACCGCGACTGCAGTAAACTCCTTACCCGTTATGGGAAGAGACGTCTCCACCTTCACGTATTGGAAGCCGTAATAGCATTTTGTCTGATGATATATGTTTCGCCCGGGCTTGCAAATATACTCAACCCTCTGCTTGCAGTACGGCATATCGGGATTCTGATTGTGAGTGGTTTGGAAGTTACCGTTTTTGTCAAGCACCTCAACAAAGGTAAGAGATATTCTCTCCCCACCCTTTGCCATAACATCAAACTCCACATATCCCGCGATGTTCTGACCGAAGTCAAGTACGGTCTCGCCTCTCGGAGTTACTGTTTTTCTTGCGCTGAATCTTTCGTGAGCGGTTATGGGTAAACATGAGCCGATAAGGTTGTCGTATCCGTAATCGCACACTTTCACTTCATGCCAATCATCTATTACGCGGTTGGCATCGTATTCCTCAAGCTGCATCATGTCGTTTCGCATAAGAGGACCCGACTGACTTGCCTGCCAGCTTCCGTCTGTTATAAGTACGACTTCTCCGTCCACCTCAAGCTGACACAAAAGGCCAAGCTGTGTGCCGAATGAATTGCGGCGCATGGGCCAACCGAGGCAGCCTCTGTACCAGCCCTCGCCAAGTGTGACCACGATCTCGTTTTTTCCCTCGACGAGCATACCCGTCACGTCATATGTCTGCACCTGCAGTCGCTTCGGATACTGACTTGTGCCCGGTGCCATAAAATAGCCGTCCACATGTCTGCCGTTTATATATGCATCATACACTCCGTGAGCAGTTATGTAAAGCCGCGCGTCCGCCAACTTACTGACAGTGAATTCTTTTTTCAGATAGCTTGCACAGTTAAGTGGGTCATCGGCGTACATGATCCTCGGAACACGGTACAGTTCAGGCTCTATCCACAAGGCTTTCCACCGTTCTCGCGGTATTGTGGTCTCAAATTCCGACTCCGCTGTCTCACCTGCAATTCCGTTTTCATCCCAAAGGGTAACGGACCATTTTATTTTCTGTCCCCATGGCATATCCACCGGCACCTCATATTCCGTCCGTCCGGACTCTACTCTGCCGCTGTCGAAGATCGTTCCCTCATCGGTGTACACAGCGATCTGAAAAGCGGTCTGAGTAACGCCGTCCACAGGTATCCATGAGAAAACCACCCTGCCGCCGTCTATACCGCAGGGAGACTTCATATAATTGGTCTTTAGCGCTGTTGCATACATAGCTTATCTCCTTTCGGCGGAAGAAAACTTAAGTTTTTGCGAATTTTATCATCAGCTTTACGGGAAGCAGTTTTGCAATTACCCGATACAGCTTGTAAAATGCTCTTGGTGTGTAAACACTTCTGCCTTTTTTCGCCGCCTTGAGTGCTCCCCGTGCCACCTTTTCGGGGTTGCAGTATGGGAGTATGTCGAAGGTCTTTGAGTTGCCCTTGATCCCACCGAGATAGATAAACTCCGTATCCATCGGTCCCGAGCAAACTGCGGTTGATGTAATGCCACGCTCTGCCAGCTCTTCGCCGATACCAATGGAGAATGCGGTAACAAACGACTTGGACGCGCTGTAAACAGTCATTCTCGGATTGGGACAGAAGGAAGCAATGGAGGAGATATTGATTATCTTCGCGCCGCTTGTCATATATGGAATGAAGATATGTGTCACAGCCACCAGTCCGCGGAGATTAAGATCCACCGTGCGTGTCTGACTTCCGAGCTCTCCCTCTCCAACGTTGCCGAGATATCCGCATCCTGCGTTATTGATGAGTAATCTGACCTCGGGAGAGTGCTCCTTTGCTTCTCTTGCGAGTATATCGTAGCTTTCGTCAAGAGTTAGATCCGCAGGGATTATTCTGCAGGGACGGTCAGCCAAAGAGGAGGCAGCCTCAAGCTTTTCTTTTCCTCTTGCAATAAGCCAATACTCCTCGATCTCGGGATAATACTCCGAAATTTTGCCGAGAAACTCTTTTCCAAGTCCCGCCGACGCACCTGTAATAACCGCAATCTTCATTCTGCACCTCGCAAAACACGTATTCTATGTAATAATACCACAAGCGGCGTTTTTTTGCAAGTGCAGATCCGAAAGATTTGACCGCCGAAACTCCATGAGATACGAAGAATGATATTTTTCACATCCCCTGTGGATTTTTTTGCCGGAATATGGTATAATGATTTTGATTATGACTTTACACATGGCGGGAAGGAGGCCAAACAATGATCAAACAAAAGAGATTCAGCCTGAGTCTGCTTCCCACCATACTTATTCTTGCGTGGCCCACTATGCTGGAGCAGCTTCTGCAGACTGCGGTACAGTACATTGATACCGCTATGGTAGGCTCTATCGGTGACTATGCAACGGCGGCAGTCGGTTCGACCACTACGGTAAACTGGCTTGTGAACAGTACTATTCAAGCAATCGGTATCGGTTTCCTTGCATACATAGCACAGGCTCACGGTGCAAGGGACGGTGAATCCGTTCGTCGAGCATCTGCGCAGGCAGTGCTTACAACTCTCGTAACGGGAGCGCTGTTCACCGTCATCACCCTTGCCCTCAGCTCCTATATTCCCCTGTGGATGCAGGTGGATGGTAGCATCAGCACTCTCGCCGCACAGTATTTCTTTATCATCTATGCACCAATGCTCCCACGTACTGCAACCATCATTTTCGGTGCAATACTGCGTGCGGTTGGCGACACAAAAACCCCAATGCTTGTGGGACTTACGGTAAACATTCTCAACGTTCTGCTTAACTTCTTCCTTATATTCGATACACGGCAGTACACCGTCTTCTCCCACAGCTTCACTGTTTACGGTGCAGGACTCGGTGTAATCGGCGCGGCCATTGCTTCTGCGGTTGCATTCACAGCTGGCGGAATACTCATCACGGTCGCTCTGTGGCGGCACAAGGATCTCTCACCCCGCGGACGTTCAATCAAGCCTGATTTTCACGTGCTCCGCCCTTGCATGAGGATCGCACTCCCCAATATGCTTCAGCGATTCGGCACCTGTCTGGGATACGTAGCTTTTGCTTCAATGATAAACTCTCTTGGTGACATCTCCACAGCAGCGCACACTATAGCAAACACAGTAGAGTCTGCCTTCTACATCCCCGGCTACGGAATGCAGGCTGCGGCATCCACTCTGACCGGCAACGCACTTGGCGCAAAGGATGGCAAACGAATGAAGGAGCTTGCACGGCTGCTTGTGCTTATTGAAGTGGCGCTGATGATCGTCTCGGGCGCTCTCCTCTTCATCTTTGCGCCGCAAATGGCAGGAATATTCTCGGACAGCCCCGAGGTCATCTCCCTTGCCGCGACAGTTTTGCAAATGGTTGCAGTATCCGAGCCAATATTCGGTGCGGCGATCATCATCGAAGGTCTTCTACACGGCGTGGGCAAGACAGCCGCTCCCTTTATCTTTAATATCATCGGCATGTGGGGAATCCGCATCGTCGGCACATTCATCTGCACACAGCTTTTCTCACTCGGTCTCATCTCCGCATGGGCGTGCATGATCGGGCATAATCTACTGCTCTTTATCATGTTCCTCGCTTACTATCTCAGCGGTAAATGGAATCCCCTAAACAACGGTAAAAATTCAATTAATATACAAGGAGAAACAAATGCTTAAACGGTTCCTCTCTTACTACAAGCCGTACATGAACATATTTATACCGGATATGATCGCGTCGTTCCTCGTGGCAATGATCGGTATAGTTTATCCCATTGTCACACGCAAGATGCTCAATGAGTTTATTCCGAATAAGGAGTATCAGCTGATCGTCATTTTCGGTCTGACTCTCTTATGTCTCTACGCCGCGCGTATGCTGCTCAATTACTACATTCAGTATCAGGGTCACATGATGGGCGTGTTCATGCAGGCGCAGATGAGACGTGATATGTTCACTCATCTTGAGCGACTCCCCTACAAGTTCTACGACAACAATGAGACCGGTAAGATCATGTCCCGCATGACAAACGACCTTATGGATATCAGCGAGCTTGCTCACCACGGTCCGGAAAACCTTATCATCTCGTCCATTTCCATAGTTACATCGTTCATTTATCTCTCCACCATCAACATTTGGCTCACGCTGATCATTTTCATGGCAGTTCCCTTCCTTCTTGTAATAACCTACTTCCTTCGCAAGAAGATGCGGGATGCATTCAAGAGAGGCCGCCAGTCTATCGCGCAGATCAACGCGTCTCTCGAATCCAGCATCTCCGGTATCCGCGTAACAAAGGCGTTTACCAACTACGATAAGGAAGAAGAAAAGTTCGAAGAGGGAAATGAGTCCTTTGTTAGCTCCCGTCGCGATTCCTACAAGGCCATGGGACAGTTCCACTCGGGCACATCATTTATCACAGACGTGTTCAACGTAATCATACTGATCGCAGGCGGCTTGTTCCTGTACGCAGGTGAGATCGAACTTGGAGACTACACCGCGTTTATCGTGTCGGTAAACCTGTTCATCTCCCCCGTTATGACGCTGATCAACTTCATGGAGCAGTACCAAAGCGGCGTTACAGGCTTTGAGAGATTCATCGAAATTATGGAAGAGCCTGTTGAGGCAGATTCCGAGGGTGCAAAAGACATCGGCAAGGTTGAGGGTCACATTGAACTGAGAAACGTAACATACGGCTACGACGGAGACAAGGAAGTGCTCACCGACGTCAGCCTTGACATTAAGAAAGGGCAGACATTTGCACTTGTTGGTCCCTCCGGCGGTGGTAAAACTACAATTTGCCACCTGATCCCCCATTTCTACAATATTGAGCAGGGTCAGATCCTCATTGACGGCAAGGAAATTCACGATATTTCAATGGAATCTCTCCGTCGCAGTATCGGTATCGTTCAGCAGGACATCTACCTCTTCAACGCAAGCATTAAGGAAAACATCCTCTACGGCAGACTTGACGCAACTGACGAGGAAGTGATCGAAGCAGCAAAGCGTGCAAACATTCACGACTATATCATGACCCTTGAGAACGGCTACGACACCGAGATAGGTGAACGCGGTGTTCGTCTCTCCGGCGGTCAGAAGCAGAGACTGTCTATCGCAAGAGTGTTCCTCAAGAATCCGCCCATCCTCATTCTGGACGAGGCGACCAGTGCCCTTGACAACACCACCGAGATCCTCATTCAGCAGGCACTTGACGATCTCTGTAAGGGCAGAACCACTCTTGTTGTGGCACACAGACTCTCCACCATCAAGAATGCTGACGAGATTGCAGTCATCGCAGGCGGAAAGATCGTTCAGCAGGGCTCCCACGAAGCTCTTCTCGCAGAGGGCGGTATGTATGCTGATCTGTATAATCTGCAGTTCCGCGCCAACACCGGTGAGAGTGTGGATAGTTACACCGGAACCAAGTTCGGGGTGTGAAGAAACAAATAAAGCCTTCCGCTATTGGAGGGCTTTTTCGTTTGGTAAAATAATCGCACAATTGTATATCCATATCTTTAACATATCTATTAAGTAAAAACACAACATGTGCATGTGAGTCAAGTCAAAAAGGCTCCTTCCAACTTTCATAGATGAAAGTCAAGGGAGCTGTCACGAAGTGACTGAGGGAGAGTGCGGCACTAATGAAGATAGACATTGCTTTAAGCAACGCAGGCTCCTTCCACCGCAAGCGGTCCCCCTTCCTCCCGGAGGAAGGCTCAAAAAACATCACGATTGTGCGCCGCCAGATTAGGCATAGTTTAGCCGAAAAGCGAAAAAACGCATACCACTACTGAGAGATAATTATTGCCACGTCAAATAACCGTAAAACTAAATTATCAAGCCAAAGGCAATATAATCCAACGATACATTGAGAGTTATGCATATCTCGCGAACGGCACGCACACTTGGCAAGCACTCTCCACGTTCAATCTTCCCTATATATGACCCGCTAACCCCTATATCATCACCCAATTTCTTTTGTGTCATACCTCTTTTTATTCTCTCCTCTCTAATTCTACTGCCGATTTCTAAAATATCCATTTTCCACTCCTATTTGCTTTCATTACGAAAATTATCTATCAATCAAAATAAATATATCACTTACGGCTTCACATTTATACCACCTATATGGGTGGTATTATTCCCCTTCTCTCATTCTGCCCGCCATTTTCGCAAAAAATATAGACAAACCACTCCTTTTGTGTTATACTATATATATGGTAACATTTTGACTCATGACGGCATATATTGAGCAGGAGGGTGAAATAATGGCAGGCAGGCAGAGACGACGCACGGGAGATATCGCACTGAAGATCCGCGACGCGGTAGGCAGCGTTTTTTCTTCGTGCAGTTTTCGTCCCGCAGAGTTCACCCTTCCCTCCGAAAAAGGTGCACAGCTCTCAATGACAGGCGAGATCTGCGCTGTGGGGAACCTGTTCGAAGCGGATATTCACGCCATGACAAAGGCAGTTCGCTCCCTTTCCCCCGCATGGCAAAACGACAGCAGCACAATCCGCTCCTCTGTTGAAAAAGGAACGCTTGCAGTTCTGTGCGGCGACTCCGACCGTTGTGTAGCCATGGCAGGTGCGGCGCTTGAGCTTGTTCGACTTGGCGCGGTAAAGCTGGTTATTGCGGCTGACACTCCGGCTGAGCGCGATAACCTTGCCCGCACATTCGAGACCATGCACGGCGGTATGGGCAACATCACAGTCACTCTCTACAGCCACGAAAATTTCGACAACTGGACTGAGAACAAAGCGTCCTCTATCGTGTATGATTTTCTCTCCTCCCCCTCTCCCGAAATACTGATAATCGGACGCGACTCATTCAGCCGTAAGACCAATCTGCTTAACCAGAAAAACGGCGAAGAATCCCTCGCATCCCTTATCTCCCACGCTCATCCCGTGGTTCTTGTGTCCGCGCAAACTGTGGCAAGTGCAAGAACTATCGCAAAAAACGCAGCCGCATTCTCTCCCGTGTCTGTTATCATGTTCACGGAAGAGGTAAAGCACATTCGCGGCGCGGTGATCTATGCTCCCGCAGACACACAGAAGAAGCATGAGAGTGTCGAAATACAGGAACAGCTTGGATTTTAACGTATCAGGGGAAAAATATACCCACAATTTTGCAAAAATGACTTGACAAACTCACCCGTTTATAGTATAATCACCTTTGTCAACCGAATAGGCGGCGACATAGCCAAGCGGTAAGGCAGAAGTCTGCAAAACTTTTATTCCCCAGTTCGATTCTGGGTGTCGCCTTCAGAAAAAAGCACATCTGGAACGCAGATGTGCTTTTTTCAACGAAATTCGCCTGCAGCGAGTGAAATTTGGCTCTGCCAAGTGAAATAGCTTCGCTGTGAAATATTTGCTTCGCAAATGTGAAGGGCGAATTTCATTTCACATCGAACGGAGTGAGATATTTCACAATTTCCGCAGGGGAATTATTTCACATTCGGCGTCAGCCGAATATTTCACTTTACAAATGCCCCCAATTATAATATAATAAAATCAGAAAGGCGGTGCTCTTATGAGAAAAAACTTTAATGACAAACGCAGAGGACCAATACTGTATCCTCAACCTGTATTTATTATTGCGGCATATAATGATGACGGTACTCCTAACGCCATGAATGTTGCGTGGGGCGGAATCAGCGATTCCGATGAGCTTTCTTTTTGTGTTGCAGAGGACCATAAAACCACCCGAAATATTCTCTCTCGAAAAGCATTTACGGTAAGCATGGCTGATGTAGCTCATGTTGTTGAATGCGATTATTTAGGTCTTGTATCGGGGAATGATGTTCCCGATAAAATGATAAGAGCAGGATTTCATTGTATTAAGAGTGAGTTTATAGATGCTCCCATTATTCAAGAGTTACCAATGGCGATAGAATGTACGTTGGTTTCCTATGATGAGGAGAGTTGCCGCTTAGTTGGAAAAATCGTCAACGTAAGTGCCGACGAATGTGTTTTGAAGGAAGACGGAAGAATTGATCCATCAAAACTTCGCCCTATCACCTATGATTCTATGAATCAAGCGTATCTTGTGATTGGTGAAAAGGTAGGGAACGCTTTTCGCGATGGAGTAAAATTAAAATGATATTGTTTTATATGGCATCTTTTTTGTCAACACGCCTTCTAAATAAAAATCCTCACGCACAGCGTGGGTTTTTTTGTTTCTACAGATACCACTCAATCGGACTTGCCCTGCAAGTGAAACGCAGCAGGATCCGGTTCGCGGTTTATCGGCCGTGTGATTATCTCTTGACAAAACTTTTTCGATATGTTACAATTAAGTTGTTGAATTGGGGACGGTACCCATAGCAAAAAACGACATTCACGAAAAGCAAATCAATGCAAGGGGGGGCGACACCCATCGAAAAAAACATTATTGTTGTTGATGAGCAAGGAAACGAATATGAAGCGACCTACCCCAAACGGGCAAAAGGTCTTGTGAAAAACGGCAGGGCGCGCTTCGTAGGTGAAAACAAAATATGCCTTGCGTGTCCTCCGAAACAATATTTGGAGGAAAATAAAATGGAAAATAAAGCACTCATCAAAAGAGAAGCATTCGAGCAGATCGTAAAGCTTCAGGAGCAGTTGCTGGGTAACAGTAATGCACTGTACCGCTTGACCGATGCAATATATTCTGTTTGTCAGGAACACATCGACATGGATGGAGACGCACGAAAGGAAGCGATCGAATCTGTCTGCAGTGCATTCTGTCGCAGAGAGCAAACTATTGTCACAATGATTCAAACATACGAAAAAATCTATAACGATCTTGAGGATTGACCCTGAAACATAAAGCTCACTCAC
>SVSK01000003.1:0-53277 GCA_015064345.1 Oscillospiraceae bacterium
AAAAGATATTTACATTCCGACAGTTTTGCGATATAATAATTAAGATATAATGCGTAGTATCAAAAGTACCTCGCATAATATAAATTCAATCATAATTTTATTTGGAGGATATATTATCATGGCAAGAAAAATGCTTTCCATGGATGGTAACACCGCTGCGGCGCATGCCTCTTATGCGTTCACAGAAGTTGCTGCCATCTACCCCATTACTCCTTCTTCTGTTATGGCTGACGTTACAGACACATGGTCTGCAGGCGGCCTGAAGAACATAATGGGTGACACCGTTAAGGTTGTCGAAATGCAGTCTGAAGCAGGTGCTGCAGGTGCTGTTCACGGCTCTCTCGCTGCAGGTGCTCTCACGACTACATACACTGCATCTCAGGGTCTTCTCCTGATGATCCCCAACATGTACAAGATCGCAGGTGAGCTCCTTCCCTGTGTTATCCATGTATCTGCTCGTTGCGTAGCATCTCATGCTCTCAACATTTTCGGTGACCACTCCGACGTTTATGCTTGCCGTCAGACAGGTTTTGCTATGATGGCTGAATCCAACCCTCAGGAAGTTATGGACCTCGGCGCTGTTGCTCACCTCGCAACAATCAAGGGTCGCGTTCCTGTTCTTAACTTCTTCGACGGCTTCAGAACATCCCACGAGATCCAGAAGATCGAAACATGGGACTACGCTGATCTCGAAGAAATGGTTGACAAGGATGCTATCGCTGCATTCCGTTCTCGCGCACTCAACCCCGAACACCCCGTACTCCGCGGTTCCGCTGAAAACGGTGACATCTTCTTCCAGCACAGAGAAGCTTGCAACAAGTTCTATGATGCATTCCCTGCTATCGTTGAAGAATACATGGACAAGGTTAATGCGAAGATCGGTACAGATTACAAGCTCTTCAACTACTACGGTGCTCCGGACGCTGAACGCGTTATCATTGCTATGGGTTCTGTATGTGACGTTGCTGAAGAAGTTATCGACTACATGCTCGCAGCAGGCGAAAAGGTTGGTCTTGTTAAGGTTCGCCTTTACCGTCCTTTCGTAGCTGCTAAGCTCAGCGAAGCTATTCCCGCTACATGTAAAAAGATCGCTGTTCTTGACAGAACAAAAGAGCCCGGCTCTCTCGGCGAACCTCTCTACCTCGACGTTGTTACAGCTCTCTCCCTCACAGGCAGAACTGACATCAAGGTTGTTGGCGGTCGTTACGGTCTCGGTTCCAAGGACACACCTCCGCAGTCCATTTTCGCAGTATACGAAAACCTCGCTGCTGAAGCTCCGAAGAACAACTTCACAATCGGTATCGTAGACGACGTTACAGGTCTTTCTCTCGAAGAAAAGCCCGCTCCCGACACAGCAGCTGCAGGTACAATCGCTTGCAAGTTCTGGGGTCTCGGCGGTGACGGTACTGTTGGTGCTAACAAGAACTCTATCAAGATCATCGGTGACCATACAGATAAGTTCATTCAGGCTTACTTCCAGTATGACTCCAAGAAGACATCCGGTATCACAATTTCTCACCTCCGTTTCGGTGACAAGCCCATCAAGAGCCCTTACTACATCAACAAGGCTGACTTCGTAGCTTGCCACAACTCCGCTTACCTCAAGAAGTATGACATGATCTCCGACGTAAAGCCCGGCGGTACATTCCTTCTTGACTGCGCTTGGGATGCTGAAGGTCTTGAAGCTAACCTTCCCGCTAAGGTTAAGTCCTATATCGCAAACAACAACGTTAAGTTTATCACCATCGACGCTACCACAATCGCTACAAAGCAGATCGGTAACGCAAAGGTTAAGAACACAGTTCTTCAGTCCGCATTCTTCTCTCTCGCTAACATTCTTCCTAAGGACGAAGCTATCGAGTACATGAAGAAGGCTGCATACAAGTCCTACATCAAGAAGGGTCAGGCTATCGTTGACCTCAACTATGCTGCTATCGATGCAGGTGCAGACGCTTACACAGAAGTTGTTGTTCCCGAATCTTGGAAGAATGCTGGCACAGATGCTCCTAAGGCTGAATTCAAGTCTAACCGTGCTGACCTCGAAAAGTTCGTAAACACTGTTGTTAACCCCACAAACGCTATGGCAGGTGACAGCCTCCCCGTTTCCGCATTCACTGAATATGTTGACGGTACATTCCCTCAGGGTTCTACTGCTTCCGAAAAGCGCGGCGTTGCTGTTTACGTTCCCGTATGGCATCCCGAAAACTGTATCCAGTGTAACAACTGTGCATTCGTTTGCCCGCACGCTGCTATCCGTCCCTTCGCTATGACTGAAGAGGAAGCTGCTGCTGCTCCCGAAGCAACAAAGTTCACTGCTAAGCCCGTTATCAAGACAAACTACAAGTTCACAATGGCTATCTCCCCTGCAGACTGTATGGGTTGTACCCTCTGCGTTAAGGCTTGCCCTGTAACAGCTAAGGCTGAAAAGGACGGCACTGACAAGAAGGCACTCGAAATGGTTCTCGCTCCTACACAGGCTGACCAGCAGGCTCCTTGGGACTACGCTGTTGCTAACGTTTCCGAAAAGAAGGAACTCATCAACAACACTGTTAAGGGTTCTCAGTTCAAGCAGCCTCTCCTCGAGTTCTCCGGCTCTTGCGCAGGTTGTGCTGAAACATCTTACGCACGTCTTATCACCCAGCTCTTCGGTGAAAGAATGTACATCTCCAACGCTACAGGTTGTTCCTCCATTTGGGGTGGTTCTGCTCCTGCAACACCTTACACAGTAAACAAGGAATCCGGTCGCGGTCCTGCTTGGGGTAACTCCCTCTTCGAGGACAATGCTGAGCACGGTCTCGGTATCCACCTCGGTCAGAAGACAATCAGAAACCGTCTTGCTGAAAAGGTTCAGAAGCTGATGGCTATCGAATGGACTCAGGCTGATATTAAGGCAGCTGGTCAGGAGTGGCTCGACACATTCAACGACGGTAAGGCTAATGCTGAGGCTACAGAAAAGCTCATCGCTGCTCTTCAGGCCGGTATTGCTACTGCTGATGAAGGTCTCGCTCTCTGCGCTTCCGAACACGGCAAGGAAGTATTCGGCGATAAGCTCGCTGAAAGAACCGCTCAGTTCGAAGCTCTCAAGGCTGCAGGCAAGAACTGCGACTGCGAAGCTTGCGCTCTCTGCGAAGAGATCCTCGCTGAAAAGGATTACCTCGGCAAGAAGTCCGTATGGATCTTCGGTGGTGACGGTTGGGCATATGACATCGGCTTCGGCGGTCTCGACCACGTTATCGCTTCCGGCGAAGACGTAAACATCATGGTATTCGATACCGAAGTTTACTCCAACACAGGTGGACAGGCTTCCAAGGCTTCCAACATCGGTCAGGTTGCACAGTTCGCTGCTGCAGGTAAGGCTATCGGCAAGAAGAACCTTGCAGAAATCGCAATGTCCTACGGTTATGTATACGTAGCACAGGTTGCTATGGGTGCTGATATGAACCAGCTCCTCAAGGCTCTTACAGAAGCTGAAGCTTACAACGGTCCTTCCATTATTATCGGCTACGCTCCTTGCGAAATGCACGGCATTAAGGGCACAATGGCTAACTGCCAGCTCGAAATGAAGAAGGCTGTTGAATCCGGCTACTGGCAGATGTTCAGATACAACCCTGCACTCAAGGCTGAAGGCAAGAATCCCTTCACTCTTGACAGCAAGGAACCCACAGGCAGCTACATCGACTTCATTAAGAATGAAAACCGTTACAGCCGCCTCGCAGCTTCCAACCCCGAACGTGCTGCTGAGCTCTTTGAAAAGGCTGAAGCTAATGCAAAGGCTAAATACGAAAGACTCACAAAGTACAGCAAGCTTTACGAATAATCTAACCACTTAAACGAAAACGCCGGCTCATCTTTGGGTCGGCGTTTATGTTTCATTTGTTAATGAGGTAACAATATGGAAAAATATACTTACAAGCATGTAGCCCTTATCGGTGTTGACGGCGCAGGCGTTTTCTTCAGAGATACCGCCACTCCCAATATCGACAAGATTATGGAAAACGGAGCTATAAGCTATGATGTGCTCACAGCTGAACCCACAATCAGCGCAGAATGTTGGGGTTCGATGCTCATTGGTGTAAAGCCCGAAGTACACGGTCTTACAAATGATATCGTTTCATCCAAGGTTTATGATGTAAATTCGAAGTACCCGACAGTTTTTCGCGTAATCAGCGAGAATATGCCCGGTGCAACTCTTGCCTCTTTCTCCAACTGGTCCCCAATAAACAGTGGCATTATTGAAACTAATCTCAACGTGTATAAGGACAGCAGCTGGGACGGTGAGCTTACCGAAAAGATATGCACATATCTGAAGGAAAACGGAGCACCTACATTCTTATTCGTTCAGTTTGACGATGTTGACGGTGCGGGTCACTGTCATGGCTATAGATCCGAGAAGTATCTTGAGCAGATCACAGTCGAGGATAGCTATATTGGCAAAATCTTCGACACTTACAAGAAATTGGGCGTTCTTGAAGACACACTGTTCATTATTACCGCTGACCACGGCGGATTTGGTGTTCATCATGGCGGATCACACGTCGATGAAAAGTTCGTTATGTTCGCAGCTTGCGGTAAGACCGTAAAGCACGGCACAATTGGAGATATGGAGATCCGTGATACTGCCGCTATTATCCTCCATGCACTTGGACTCCAGCAGCCTAAATCATGGACCGCAAGGATTCCCGAAAACTTCTATGTGGGTGTAGAAGCATCAGAGAGACCCCTCGGCGAATAAGTATAAATTAAAATACCGTACTCGTTATGAATACGGTATTTTTTTCTTTATTTACTTGGATCCATCATGGCACCGATGAAAAACGGTACAGAGTTTTCGCAGTCAATAAGCAGATAAACGAACGGCCTGTCAAGGTATATCTCCTTAGGCTCTATCGGCATTAAAGCAGATTCGCAGTTCATCTCAACTGCAGTAACAGCACCGGCGCGAGTTCCTTTTTCACTTACAGAGATGAATGTCTTATGTATCACTCTGTTGATGTAAATATTACCGCCCGCTGTGCCCATTTTAGAGAAATCAGCTAATGCCGAATCAAATGCATCCGGCATACCGAGAGCGATCAATATTTCGGACATTTCAATGCTGTATTCCGACTCAAACTTCGGGATCGATGACCAGACAGTATAGGTTTCGGGAGATGTAAGCATACTGTTGACCTTTTCACCGCTAAGGCTTTTTATATATTCCTCGACAGAAACGCCTTCATTTGGCAAAAGTGCAACGAAAGCATATTTTCTGCCCGCATAATACTTGATAAATCCTTTTGCAAGTTCATCCTCGATATAGGTACTCTCTGTTGAATACATGAAGTCAACATCCACAGTACTGTTGTCTTCCTTTGTGAAGTCTCCTTCGCGTACGTCGTATTTCTCGTAAATCTCCTCCCACTCCGCGTCAAATGCAAGTGCGTTTATGAGGTACATGATCGTGTCTGCTGAGATTCTGTCAATTATACTGTCGATCATTCCGTCAGTATTATCGTTCACCCAATTATTTATTTCTTTAACAGTAGTATCGTCGAATGGAGCCTCGTAAATATCAGCACCGTAATAGTCCGCATTATGCTGCAAAAAGTCACCGTTTGGCGAAAAGCTGCTGCTGTCTCTTACCCATATAGAATTGGCAAGATTGAGTTTATATTTTTCTCCCTGCGGTAGTCCGCTTACATAAGAGGAAATATATCCGTCAAGAGTTTCCTTGTCCATACCGAATACCTTTTCCATCTGAGAAAGTGTCTCTCCGTCAGCACCTCCTGCTGTCATGGCAAGCGCACTGATCACAGACAGAGGAGATATTAGAGTGTTCTTTTCTGCATCAAAGCTTTCCTTAAACAGCTTTAACCCAAAATCAGTCATTGTTGAATTGTCTGCATCAGGCAGATCGAATGAAGCTTCGTTTATTTCATTACTGATCTTCGGCTCATATCCGTCCATTAGGTCGTTTGACTTCACATCTTGCACGCATCCTGTTGACAAAGCTCCAATGATACAAGCAAGCAGTAAGCATATAAGTTTCCTTATCATATAAACCTCCAAGAGTTGTAATTTGCAGTTTATCCGTCAGTAACTTCCCCGCTGTCGTCAAATGAAATTGTCTCGCCAAGCACAACAGGCTCCGGCTTGAATAGGATATAAAAGAAGTCTTTTGCTCTTGCCGCCACTTCCCGCACTTCTCGTGCAAATTGACCGTAATACGGACGAAGATCAGCCGACACTCCTAAAGCCTCAATTCCAAGTGAATCAGCGATGGCAAGTGCGCGGTATAAATGATATTCTTGAGTAACGATTACTACCTTTTCGGCACCGAATATCTCCTTTGCCCGATAAAGTGAGTCGTATGTCGAGAATCCTGCGTGATCAAGGAAGATTCTTTCAGCAGGTACTCCCTTTGAGACAGCATAATTCTTCATAGTATTTACTTCATCATATTCAACTCTTCCGTGATCCCCGCTCATTAGAATAGTGTTTGATACGCCGGAGTCAAACAGCGAGATTCCCGTTAGAAGCCTGTCCTCAAGCATGTGGCTGGGGCTTCCGTCATCCCTGACACCTGCGCCAAGAACAAGTATGCAGTCATAATCAGACAAATTAATGCTTTCCGGTGTTAAAATTCTGCCTTTTGCTCCTAATATCATTCGGATATTCACGGCGGCTACAAATATTAGTGCCGCAATTACAATTATTCCCGTGATAACCACAGCCTTAAGACGTTTATTACTTCTCTTCTTTATCCTTTTTTTCATCGTTGCTGCCCTTTACCGATCTTGTCTTTCGCTTCTTTGTTATACTCACAATAATTATAACAAATACAGCGATAATTACAAGCCAAATTGCAATATACGGCAGAGATGAAACGAAGTTTACGGAGAAGTCTTCGAGTCCCTCTTTCATTTCGTCGACAGTTTCGTTAAGTCCTTCCCTCATTCTCTCGACAACAGTAAGCTTCTCTTCGTTAATAACTTCTTTTTTAACTTCGGTTATGCTTAAATAAACCGTGCAGTAAGAGATAAGATCATCATACTTTCTGAGTCGTGCCTTATACGATTCGAGCTGATAGGTAACCTCGGATATTCTCGACTGAAGAGATATGACATCGTCAAGCTTTGTTGCCTTTTCAAGAATGGAGATCAGCGCTTCGTATTCCGCTTCAAGCGCCTTGATCCTGCTTTCAGTATCAACATAAGATGATGTTACATCGTCAGAGTTCTCCGAGCGACGTGTTACGCTTCCAAGGGATGTGATCTCATTCATGAATCTGTCATAGCGGTCCGCGGGAATTCTTGCTGTTATGCTTGCACTGCGCGAGTAGTATGATTCATATGCACCGCCGCCATAGGACTCGCTTCTCTCGGTATATCCGCCATATGACAGTATGCACGCGTTAAGCTGAGCCATAAACTCGTCATATGTTGTTGTCTGGAAGCTGATGTTTGCATTTTTGATGATCTTTCTGCTCGACAGATCATTCTGAGCAGTTGAGTTTTCAGAGTAATCGACCTTTTCGTCATAGTACTCTTCTTTCGGACTGTTTGCCAAACCGCTTGTCATAGGTGCTTCGTACTCATAATCCATCATTGAGTCAGACGCATCTTCGCTAACGTATCCTTTGTCATAATACGCGCCGCCGGAGTTAGCTTTATTTGACACTCTGCCGCAGGAAACAAGTGTAAGTGTCATTGATACTGCCAGGAATAATACTAAAGTTTTCTTTTTCATAATAGACCTCCAAGTTCTTTTTGTTTTTTTGACGCTCACAAAAACATAAAAGTTCCGTAAATTTCAAAAAATGTGAAAATATATACAAATTATCACATAATCCTCTATTTTTAATATATAGGAGTTGTGAAACATTCAATGATATGACAATATTGCGAGAGAATTGGTCAATATTATCCATAGCCTTTATAATCAACAAATAATCATGCCTTGCAGCGTGATAATTTGTCATAAATGACATGGTGGATTTTGTGAATATTTATTGACTTTAGTTTGATAATGCGGTATAATTATTACAATTATTCAGTAAATTGAAGTAATATTAATTCATGCTGATTTCAATTTATTTACATACATTCAGGAGATATTTTTATGAACAGAGTTTACAATTTCTCAGCAGGTCCTTCCATGCTTCCCATGCCCGTTCTTGAAAAAGCGGCAGCGGAGCTCGTTTGCTATGGAGAGTCCGGTATGTCAGTTATGGAAATGAGCCATCGCTCCGCTGATTACGATGCAATCATCAAGAAGGCAGAAGCAGATCTCCGTGAGATCATGGAAATTCCCGACAACTATAAGGTTCTCTTCCTTCAGGGAGGCGCTTCCACACAGTTTGCATCTGTTCCCCTCAATCTTATGAAGACAGGCAAGGCCGACTATATTCTCTCCGGTCAGTTCTCCACAAAGGCTTACAAGGAAGCTCAGAAGTACGGCGACGCTCTCGCAGTTGCTTCATCAAAGGAAGACAATTTCTCAAAGATTCCCCAGACAACAAGAGAATCCTTCCGTCCCGATGCTGACTACGTTCACATCTGCTTCAACAATACAATTTACGGTACAAAGTTTAACTACATCCCCGACACAGGAGATATTCCCCTCGTAGCCGATATGTCTTCCTGCATCATTTCCGAGCCCGTTGACGTTTCAAAGTTCGGTGTTATTTACGCTGGTGCACAGAAGAACATGGCTCCCGCAGGTCTTACTGTAGTTATCGTTCGTGAGGATCTTCTCGGCTGGACAAATCCCGCAACTCCTTCCATGCTCGACTGGAAGCTTATGGCTGATAACGATTCCATGTACAACACACCTCCCTGCTATGCAATCTATGTTGCAGGTCTTGTATATGAATGGATCAAGTCCATCGGCGGTCTTTCCGAAATGAAGAAACTTAACGAAAAGAAGGCAAACCTTCTCTACGATTACCTTGATTCTCAGGATTACTACATTGCTCCTGTATCCAAGGAAAGCCGTTCCATGATGAACGTTACCTTCGTAACAGGCAACGAAGATCTCGATAAGAAGTTCGCAAAAGAAGCTGCTGCTGCAGGACTGAAGAACCTCAAGGGTCACCGCTCCGTTGGCGGTATGAGAGCTTCTATCTACAACGCTATGCCCTACGAAGGCGTTGAAGCTCTTGTCGCTTTCATGAAAGACTTTGCTGAAAAGAATCCTAAGTAATATGGCTTACAAGAAATATTTCACACTCAGCTACGATGACGGTGTTCACGCCGACAAGCAAATGATTGAAATAATCAATGCGTACGGCTTGAAGTGCACTTTCAATCTCAACTCCGGTCTTATGCCTGAAGAAGATACGTCATCCTGGTACGTTTGCAAAAAACACATTCCCGAGGTTTACAAGGGGTACGAGATCGCAACCCACGGATATAAGCATCTTTGGTATAACAAGGTAAGCGCTGACGAAGTTGACGAGGACATTGCTCGGGACATAGAAGAGCTGTCAAAGTTCACAGGTAGTACTACGTTTGGTCATGCTTTTCCCTACGGTGCGTGGACAGATGACACCATTAAGGTGCTGAACAAGTATGGCATCAAATATGCACGTACTGTCAGATCAACTCATACATTCGATCTGCCAACCGATCCTATTCTCATTGACCCAACCTGCCATCATGCTGACAGTCAGGTTTTCAATCTTATTGAAGATTTCAAGAACGCCGAGCCCACTGACAGAGACATGCTCTTCTACCTTTGGGGACACTCTTACGAGTTCAGACGTGACGAAGAGTTTAACAGCTGGAAGCATCTTGAAAAGATCTGCAAGGCTATTTCCGGCAGAAATGACATAGTTTACTGCACAAACATGGAATTCATAAACAGAAAATGATTTGAGGACATAATTATGAAACAGATTAAATTACTTAATAAAATTGCCTCTGTTGGCACAAATCGCTTTGACAAGAGTGCTTTTGAAGTTTCCAGCGCATGCGAATCTCCCGAAGCGATCATGGTACGTTCTGCTTCCATGCATGAAATGGAATTTAATCCCGAACTCAAAGCTATCGCTCGTTGCGGTGCTGGTGTAAACAATATTCCCCTCGACAAGTGTGCTGACCAGGGTATCGTTGTATTCAACACCCCCGGTGCTAACGCAAACGGCGTTAAGGAACTTGCAATCGCTGCCCTTCTTCTCGCTTCCCGTGACATCGTCGGTGGTATCCAGTGGGCTAACTCTCTCACAACTGACGTTGCAAAGTCTGTAGAAGCAGGCAAGAGCCAGTTTGGCGGATGTGAGCTTAAAGGTAAGGTTCTCGGCGTAATCGGTCTTGGTGCAATCGGTGGTATCGTTGCAAACGCTGCAAAGTCTCTCGGCATGACTGTTGTAGGTTGCGACCCCTACATCACTGTTGATGCTGCTTGGGGTCTTTCCAGCTCTATCAAAAAGGCTGCAACATACGAAGAGATCTACGAGATGTGCGACTACATCACACTTCACGTTCCTGCAACAAAGGACACAAAGAATATGATCAATGCAGGCACAATTGCTCATATGAAGAAGGGCGTTAAGATCATTAACCTTTCCCGCGCTGACCTTGTATGCGCTTCTGATATTAAGGGTGCTATCGCTGACGGCCATGTATCTGCATATGTTACAGACTTCCCCACAGAAGAAACAATCAATACTCCCGGTATCGTTACAATTCCTCACCTTGGCGCATCCACAGCTGAATCTGAAGACAACTGTGCAGTTATGGCGGCGGACCAGCTTATTGAATACCTTACAACAGGTAACATTAAGAACAGCGTAAATTACCCCGCAATTTCCATGCCCAAGACAGATGCGAACAGAATCGTTATTCTCCACAAGAACATTCCCAACATGATCTCTCATGTATCCAGCACTCTTGCGGCACAGAATATCAACATTGAGCACATGGCTAACCGCTCCAAGGGTGACTATGCTTGCACACTCATTGATACATATACTGAGGTAACAGCAGACGTACTTTCTGCAATGACCAACATGGAAGGTATCATCAGAGTATTCGCTATTGATTGATTCTTAACTTAATAACAAATACCGCACCCTACGAAAAATAAGGTGCGGTTGTTTTTTATTTTGTTATCTGTCTTAGTTCTATGTAATATCTCTTGCTTTCAGCTTCACCCATGGAGAATGTTTTACGCGGTAATGATCCGTAGGATTCAACGTACGGGAACAGCTCGGATTTGTCCATTCCGTCGAAGAGGAATCCAACTGTATCCTCAGCCTCAGAAAGCTTGAAAAGTGAATCTTCACCGTGAATATAGTCGCAAGTTGCATCGGGATGCGATGCGATATACTCGTCGATAAATATCTGCAAAGTTCCGACTGTAAGAGCATGTGCGGGAGAGTCAAAGAAGAGATCTTCCCTCTTGCCACCGGAAATTATCGTTATCTTTTGTTCACTCTCTTCTTTGGTAGTAATTTTTGCCAGCTCCATAAGGAAATCTGTTTTATCACAATTTTTAACGATTCTGTAGATAGGTTCAAATACAAGAGACTCGTCAGAAAGCGCTGTGATTTCGCAGAGAGCGTATCTCGCGGGATGGGACATGTCACCTGTTTCACGCTTTACGTTCTCCCAGTGAGCCTTAGCGGCTGCGAGAGAGTGGTTGCCGTCGCCCATGGCATACACAACACCTGATCTGTCAGATTCGTATTCCGCAATCTTATTCTCTACAGCAGCAAGAGAATCTTCGGTTAATGCATACGCTGAAATATGACCGCCGCCAAGCATCAGATCAAAGTCATACACAGGAGCCGTTCCGCTTGCTTGACACTTTGCCTCTGAAATAACACCGATTTCGTCGTCAATGAGAATCAGAATGTGAGGAAGCTCAACCTTTGCAGAAGCTCTGATCTTTCTTCTGGGCGGTATTCTCTCAACAACAGTAGCCTCAGTTGCACGAACAGGGGAAGTTGAGCCAACGCTGTAGTCATAGGCTTCAAGATCGATCTTTCCGACAATTCCGTGACGAACAGAGCCATTCGGTAGAGTTCTTTCAATGTATAAGAGGCCGTTGACCTGAGTCATATTTGACGGATCAAACTCACGCATATTATTTTCAATCTCAACGTTATGAGAACCTTCAATCTCGCTTTCAAGATAAGCCTCGGGCATTATGTAGTCATAGGCAGACATGTTACCTGAAATCAGTTTTCTGCATTTATCCCAGTATTCGGGTTCGGATGTAAACTGATCGCAGGCAATAACTGCCCATTTGCTCATTTTGGTCGGATCGGTGCAAAACTTCGGCAATAGTATTTCTGCAGAAGAAAAGATTGTTTTTTTCATAATTTACGATAGTTCCCTCTCAATTTATGTTATTCTTATTATATTATTTATTGATACCTCTGTCAAGAACTCCGAGTGCTATTTTTTAGCAATATTTTAATGATATTAGTTAAACACATATTGACAAAATGCTCTAAATTTCATATAATATAATGTGGACTAAAAAATTTTCAGAGGTTAAGTAAAGTGGACGCAAATATCAAAGTTCTAAAGTTCGGCGGAAGTTCCCTTGCCGATGCAGAGCAGTTCAAAAAAGTTAAAAATATCGTTATGGCAGATCCAAAGAGATTGTTTGTCATTCCTTCTGCTCCCGGTAAGAGATTCGCTGGTGATACAAAAGTAACGGATATGCTGTACGAATGCTACAACGCAGCTGAGTCCGGCGGAAACGTTGATGAGATTTTCTCTAAGGTATGTGAAAGATACGATCTGATTATCAAAGGCCTTGAGCTTGATCTGGACCTTACAATGGAGTATCAGCACATCAAGTGGTCTATTCTCCACCATGCAGGTCGTGACTATGCCGCAAGCCGCGGTGAATATCTCAACGGTATAATCCTTGCAAAGTATCTCGAGTATGATTTCATCGATCCTTCCGTATATATCAAATTCTTTGACAACGGCACATTTGACTCTGAAATTACGAACAGTCTTATGTCCACAGAGCTTAAAAAGCACAAAAACGGTGTAATCCCCGGCTTCTACGGTTCAATGCCCAACGGCACTATCAAGACATTCTCACGCGGTGGCAGTGACATTACAGGTTCTATTGTTGCTCGTGCAACTCTTGCCGACATCTACGAAAACTGGACTGACGTAAGCGGCTTCCTCTCTGCTGACCCCAGAATCGTTAATAACCCCAAGGGAATTGGTTTCATTACTTACCGTGAGCTCAGAGAGCTTTCATACATGGGTGCAGGCGTTCTTCATGAGGATGCTATCTTCCCCGTTAGATTCGCAGGAATTCCGATCAACATCAGAAACACCAATGCTCCTGAAGATCCCGGTACAATGATCGTTCCTCACACGGACGTGTTTGATTCCGAAACCGTTATCACGGGTATTGCAGGTAAAAAGGGATTCAGTGTTATCACTATCGAAAAGGCAATGATGAACTCCGAAAAGGGCTTCGGTCGTAGAGTTCTTGAGGCTATTGAAAAAGAAGGTCTTTCCTTCGAGCATCTCCCCTCCGGTATTGACACAATGTGCGTTGTGCTTCACACAGAAGAGATCAATGCTTGTCGTGACAGACTTAAGGATAGAATTTGCGCCGCTGTTGATCCCGATGCTCTTTCTATCGAAGACAATCTTGCGCTTATCGCGGTTGTTGGACGCAGCATGGTTAAGGCCAAGGGTACTGCTGTCAGAGTATTCAAGGCTGTTGCCGATGCTGAAATCAACATCAGAATGATCGACCAGGGCTCCTCCGAGCTTAACATCATCATCGGTGTTGATGAAAAGGATTTTGAGAAGGCAACAAACGCAATTTACAAGGAATTTGTCAAGAAATAAAAAAAGAGAGGTTAAATGCCTCTCTTTAATATCTTATAGAATTATTTCTCGGGGAATACATGGATAGGCAACTTTGTTCCACCGATCACATGATAATGCAGATGGAATACAGTCTGTCCTGCATCCGCGCCGCAGTTAGAGATAACTCTGTATCCGTTATCCGCACCGCCAAGCTTCGCTATCTCGGGAATTGCTTCAAATATCTTTGTGACGTAGATGCTGTTTTCAGCATTGATCTCGTCCATTGATGCAATGTGCTTCTTGGGAATTACGAGAATGTGACACGGCGCTTCGGGAGCGATGTCCTTGAATGCGTAAACATATTCGTTCTCAAATACTTTTGCGGAAGGAATCTCCCCTGCGATTATCTTACAAAAAATACAATCCATTGTGTTTCTCCTTTAGGAAATAATTTCTCTATTAGTTATTCTACCATAATTATTCGTAAAAATCAAGGAAAATTAAAATGTACAAGGTTTTTGATATACACACGCATACATACCCCGAGGCAATTGCTGAAAAAGCATGCGTAAACCTCGGTAAGTTCTATGATTTCGTATGCGAGGGTCAGGGTACGTACGCGCATCTTGAATCACAGGCAAAAGAAAACAATGTTGGCGGATATCTTCTCTTCTCTGTCGCAACAAATGCACATCAGGTTGAAAAGGTAAACACCTCTATTGCAGCCCTTGCAGAGCTTTCAAGATCCCACGGATTCAAGTCTGTAGGATTTGCGGGAATGCATCAGGATTTCCCTGATTTTGAGACTGAAATCAAACGATGCGTTGATCTTGGACTTCGCGGCGTTAAGATTCATCCCGATATCCAGGGTGTGGACATAAATGACAAGCGGCTACTTCCCCTCTACGATATTCTTCAGTCGGCTAATCTGCCTCTTTACTTGCACATGGGCGACAGCAGACCGCAATATCAATTCTCAGCCACTGAGAAGCTTCTGGACGTTCTGAACGATTTCCCCGGATTAAGAGTCGTAGGAGCACATCTCGGCGGTTACAGCGTCTGGGAAAGCGCCGTACCGGCTCTTGCTGGTCGCGAAAACGTTATGTATGACACTTCCAGTGCGCTCTGGGCAATGACTCCTGAATTTGCAGGAGAAATTATCGGCAAGCTCGGAGCTGAAAACGTAATGTTCGGAACTGATTACCCCGTCAAGGATACAAAGGAAGAGCTCGACAGATTCTTCGCAATCAAACTGACAGATAAAGAACGTGAGGATATTCTCTGGAACAACGCAATTCGTTTTCTCGGAATTGAGGAATAATAATGTTTGAAAATTATTCAATTTGGGATAAGCTTCGCGAAACGGATAAACCGATTTTTCTCTATGGCACCGGTAACGGTGGGGACAAGATAATAAACGCTTTAGAGGCCCGAGGAGGCCGTTTGACGGGTGTTTTCGCTTCTGACGGATTTGTACGCGACAGACACTTTCGCGGCTATAAGGTCCGCTCGTACAGCGACGTAGTTGATGAGTATGGAGACGATATTATTGTTTTACTTGCTTTCGGGACAACTCTACCGTCAGTACGCAAGTTTATAGAATTTCTTGACAGCAAGCACGAGCTGATAATTCCGGATGTTCCCCTTTACGGTGGTGATGTGTTTGATTATGAGTATTTTAGTTCTCGCATGTCAGAACTGAACTCCGCCAGAGAGTTACTTTGTGATGATAGGTCAAAGGCAATATTCGATGATGCTGTAAACTTCAGGTTGACAGGCAAACTTAAGTATCTTCTAAACATATGTAGCTTTTCCGATGCTCTTCTGGAGTTTTGGAATGAAGGTGAAATAAATAGTGTGCTGGATGGTGGAGCGTTTAAGGGTGACACAAGTGCAGACTTTGCCGAAACTCTATTACCCAAAAACATTTATGCCGTAGAAGCTGACCCAAGAACATATAAAAAGCTCTGTGATTACGCTGATAGCGAAACCAGATCTTTTGTGACGCCAATTAATGCGGCGCTATGGGATGCTGATGTTGAAATTGAATATGTTTCATCCGCAAGTCGTGGATCAGGCGAGTCGGGAGCCAACAAACGTGCAAAAGTAACGACAATCCCCGCTTTGACTATCGACTCAATACTGAAAGAAAAAACTGTTGATATTATAAAGTTAGATATTGAGGGTGCCGAACACATGGCGCTCGACGGTGCTCTCACAACCTTGGCACATTCCTCTCCCAATATGATAGTCTCTCTATACCACAGGACCGATGATTTGTTTTCTCTGATAAAAAAAATCCATAAATTGTTGCCTACCCACAAGTTATATCTGAGACGAGTTGACTGTATTCCTCTCTGGGACTTGAACTTATACGCCGTAAAAACAAAATAAGCGAGATCAAATCGACCTCGCTTTTTATTTTTCCATTTTACTGTCCCGCGTTGGTTATGCCTGTTATGACAACAGTTACTGCAAGATATTTACTGTAAATTTTCACTTCTTTATTAATACCGATATATGTGTTTCCGCCAAGGAGAAATCTACCGGAGCTGTCAACCCTGCCCTTTGCATCAAAGCTTCCTTCAACATCCACTCTGTAAAGGTCCCCGGTTGCATTATTTTGAGCAAGAACTATATCGCCATTCGGCATTTCATAATACTTCTCTGCGTCTCTGACCGTAATACCCTCGCGAAGTGTACCGAGAAGTACATCAGACTCAACAAGATAGAAATTTGTTCCGGGCTCCAAATAATTCTGTGCAGAAGTGTCTTTAATATCAAGAACCTCGAATGAAATAACATAGTTCTCAAGCGGTGTACTTGCGCCGACATCAGACTGTTTATTTGAAACGTATCTGAGCACTATACTTACGGCGCAGACAATTACAACAAGAATAATAAATACATCCAATGCGCCAAACTTCAGTTTTCTTTCTTTCTTGTTCATATATCCTCCAATTTACTGTAATGTCGGTATATCAAAGTATTCCGTGGAAATCTCTTCTCCAATAAGAACGTCAACAGAATCTGTAACAACGCATCTCGTAAGCTGTCCGCTGACATAGTGTGCCTCATAAGTAACAATTCCGGTTTCTACAGAAATTTCATACTCACTGTGGCTCGAATAATCTGAACCCGAATAATAGACAATGATCATCTTGCCATCATTCGCTACGCTTACTTGCGCGTTTTCTGAATTAGCTATTTCAATAACCGTCTCGAGTGTAGTAATGCCGATATCTTCATATATCTCTGAAACCGTTGCATCGGTAATTAATGTGTACAGCTCAGATTCAATGTAAAGCTTACCCTCCGTGTAGATCATCTTCTGCGATGACGAGTCTACAGCATAGTTGTCTCCGCTTTTAAGCATAGTGAAATTATTGGTTGTCTGTACGCTGTTATATGAGTTTATCACTCGAAACTCTCTCTTATATGAATCACGATCATTTATGGATGAGAAAAGATCCGTATTGTCACCGTCGAAAAATATTTCATTTTCACCGGACAGTTGCTCCCCCTGCATTATGGGCAAACCTGTTCCGCTACCCTGTTCTCCTGGCTCGCCAAAGCTGCTGCCGCCAAACAATTCTTTAAGCTTGTCAATATTTGGCAGAAGCACAATGCCCACTATAATGATAATCGCTATGAAAATTACCAAAACAGCAGATAGCTTTGTTGATCTAAATAAACGAAGCTTATCTTTATTCATATAATATTACTCGTCTTTATCTGATTGCTGCGGTTCATCCGCATCATCATTGCTCGTATGTCCGCCGTTATGAAGTTCGATCTTTTTGGCCTTTTCAGGATCAAGCTCATTCATGTATTCATCAACCGTCATGTCATCTTCGGTAAGACCGGAATGACGTCTGGTGCTGGGATTTTTCATTATGTTTACGTTAATGATAAGAATAAGCACAGCAATTACTGCTATGGCAATCGCCTTGATGACTCTCGTGTTCTCACCCATCATATCTGTACAGAATACAGCGACCAGGCCAAGAATACCGCATATTGCGTAAAGAATTCTTACGGATTCCTTCTGCGTGAATCCCATATCAATAAGCTTGTGATGTATATGTCCTCTGTCGGGTGAGAAAGGGCTCTTACCTCTAATGAGACGTCTGACAACCGCCGAAACAGTATCAAATATCGGGAGTGCAAATATCGCAATAGGAACTATAAACGACAGCACGGCGTGCATTTTATATACACCCTGCACGGAAAGAACTGCCAGCGTGAAGCCAAGGAACAAAGCTCCTGTATCCCCCATGAAAATACGTGCGGGATTTGAGTTAAATGGTAAAAATCCGAGGCATGATCCAAGCAGAACGGCACAGATCAGCGTACTTACATAGTCGCCCTGAAGTAAAACAACGCAAAGGAGAGACATGGCTGAAATTGCAGAAACACCGCAGGCAAGTCCGTCAAGACCGTCAATAAAATTGATTGCGTTGGTGAGTCCAACAAGCCACAAAACAGTAAGCGGTATGCTGAATACACCAAGCGAAACATACTCGCCGAGATTAACATACTCAATGATGCATCCGTTCCATGCGGCAAAACCTGCAACAAAGAACTGAATTGCAAGCTTTATCCATGCGTTAAGACGGAAAATATCGTCAAATACACCGGTGATGACAAGCAAACCGCCGCCAACCCAAATAGTAACAAGATCTCTCGATATATCGCAAAAGAGAGCGGTCGTAATCACGAAGCTTAAGTAAATAGCCAAGCCTCCGATTCTCGGGATAGGCTTTTTATGCACTCTTCTGTCATCAAGCGGTACATCTACTGCGCCCATCTTATATGCGAGAACACGCACCGCAGGAGTCATTGAATATGCAAGGAGAGATGCACATACAAACGCAACCACTCCAAAGATAAACTGTATCATAACTTTACTCCGAAGGATTATTTCTGATCGGTTTCGGTAACCTTGATGCAATATCCGATACCGTAAAATTCAGGCAGGATCACACTGTACTGCTCTCCGACTCTGATTTCACATCCGTCCACCGTAAATGCTCTGTCCGTTACCACAGCAGTTGCTTCAATAGTTATATTGAGAACAATTCTTCCCTCAACAACAGACACCGTTTCCATACCGCTATCGTAATCGAAAGTAATTCTCTCAAACTGAGAGGATTGAACTCCAACAACTGTGCCAATGCTCTTTCTCTCAATAGCGTCCTGAACAGCATCGCCCTTCTTGACTGATCCATCAAAACGGTCTTCAACATTTTGGATCTCAATAACATACTGTATTTTTTTGTAATTTGTTTCGGTTACAATATCGTTATTGCCACCGGTAAATACCTTAACAAGAACAAATGCTGCTGCGACGATAATAAGGATGATAATCAAGTCAATTATATTAAATCTGATCTTTCTTTTACTCATCTGCTCCACCTTTGCTTCTTGAAGCTTTCTTTCTGTTCTTTTTCTTCTTTGATGAATCGGTCAGTGCAATATCCGCACCAAATACAGTGCTGTCGTAATGACAACTTTCACGGTTATCTGCGGCTATTTGGCTTCTGCCGTTTCTTATATAAGCAACCGCAAGACCCGAGACAAGCCAGAACATCAAAAACATTCTGTAATTGTACCACGAATAGTCGGTCATTCCCTGAACTATTACGGCAAGTATACCGCACATCGGACCAAGGGTAGATATTCTGAGCTGATACTTCCCTTGTCTTACAGTGTCGTAAACGCTGTTGCTTTTTGTTAGATTTTTTGACAGCAGATTTGCGGAAATATCAGGATTTACGAGGGTCGAGCTTCCGGACAAAGATTTGAAAAATGTGAAACCGGACTGATACAGCAAGAATATAAAGACAAAAAATACTGCGAGTCCAAATACTCCGAGCTCAAGCAAAACCTGAAGGTACAAATTGTGCGAATGAGGGGCCGCTTCAATGCCCATATATGTGTACATAGGGTAAACTTTAGCCCATGCTCCTTCGCCTATACCAATTCCGGAGAGGAAATTGTCCTTGATCATGTTTACAGTAGCACGCCAAATATATACTCTGTACGAAGTTGATGAGTCTGCCATATTGCCGATACTGGAAAAGCGCGAAATTATTGTATCGGGCAGTATCGCAGGTAAGATCGGAATTGACGCAACTCCTGCAATTATAAGCCAAAGGGAACGCTTATTCCATACGAATAGGAAGATTAGTCCTGCAAGAAGTAATGCCAACCACGCACCGCGGCTCCAAGTAAGAATCAAGCAAGCACCGAGAATACCTGTACAAAATACTGCCGGCAAACGTCTGAGTCCCTCTCCAAATCCGAAGATCATGGCAACCGCAATAGGAATAATGAGTATAAGATACTCGCCGAGAACATTCGGATTACCAAGTGTTGCGATAGCACGTCCTGATATTCCATCAAACATTTCACTGTCAAGCCATGCTTTAGAGGTGTACCCAAGTCCGAGGAAATACATAGCCATTCCGTACAGAGCAACCGCGGTCGCTGACAATACGCATGACACAGCGCATTTTATAAGCCATTCTCTGCTTGTAATAAGCTGAACTGTAAGAAAATATCCGAGAATAAGGCAAGTCATCAGCAATGCCGGATTCAACGATGTATCGGACAGAGAAATTACTCCTCCGAAAAGCAGAAGCACACTAAAGGCGCATGCCACTATATCTATAGCCTCAAATCTCAATACTCTCTTGCCGCGGAACAGCTTGATCAAGTAGCAGATAGCAGTATATCCAACAATAGCACTAAGAACCATCGTCGGAAGCCACGGCATTGCAATAAACAGGACAACCACGCCGATTTCAGGCCGCACAAGGATCAAATACATCGCCACAACAGCAATGATTGCGCAGAGAATATAGATCAGAGATATCCAATACGACAAGATTCCGCATACGAGACCCACACCAAATGCAATATTCATGCGTCCGATATGGTCAGTAGAAGCATCAATATCATCATCGGTATATCCGGTTAGCTTCATTATAAGTCTGCCTGCGAAGGTGTTTACTATAGACTCTCCAAGAGACTTTTTTGAAAGTATCAATGGAATTGCAGACACTATCAGCGCCACGGATACAATTAGGTCGACATTAGCAAATATATCTACGGTGCTTCCGTTCATTAATGCCAAAAGGAATGATATTATAGCAGAATAAATACCAAAAGATACGGCAAACGCGCCAAACACCTTAAGTCTGCAACGCATCAGCCCTTTCATTGAGCGAGAAATCAAGTTCACAGTAAATGAGCTTTCTATCTGTCTGCAAATTCCATATCTCAATTCCGCAAGATAAGTTGACAGCTTCTTTGGATTCTTGTTTCGCCTTGTGAAGATGCGCGATCCCATATCATGACGGTATGCTGTGAAAATCGAACCGAACAAACCGTCCTTGATAAGAGAATAAATATAGGTGATAAGCCTATCAAGAAGTGACAATATCAAGCTGCCACGAACTAAATTCAGCAAAAAATTTGAGCTGTAGTTTTCATAGCTCTTATTTCTACGGGCCATACTCGCACATCCTCCTTGATAAATTTCTATTAGTAAGCATAATACTACATATTAAGTATAACCATATTATACCTATAATTACCCGACAAGTCAAGGTTTTGGCATATATTTCTCAGTTTTACGCTATTGTTTGTAGCGAGAATTTACAAATTAATCATATGCATACTTGACACTTTAACTCTAAAATGATATAATACATAAATATTGATGTATAATTATTCTGTTGTGAAAGGGTAAGAACATGATATACATACCTGAAAACTACAAGCCGCGTCTTTCTGTTTACGAAACACAACGAGCTATCGACTATATAAAGAGAACTTTTCAGATGAATCTTGCCATTGAGCTTAATCTGAAGAGAGTATCCGCTCCGCTTTTTGTTAGGGAAAACTCCGGTCTTAACGACAATCTCAGCGGTGTTGAACGTCCTGTTGGATTCTACGTTCCTGCCGTGGGAGAAGAAGCACAGGTTGTTCATTCACTTGCAAAATGGAAGCGTCTTGCTCTCAAGAAGTATGACTTCTATGTTGGCAAGGGTCTTTACACAGATATGAACGCTATCCGCAGAGACGAGGAGCTTGACAACATCCATTCAATATACGTTGACCAGTGGGACTGGGAAAAGGTTATTGACCGCAGCATGAGAAACATGGATTACTTAAAGCTCGTTGTTAAGAAAATCGTTTCTGCTGTGGTTGCAACAAATAATGCACTCAGATATGAGTTCCCTCAGCTTGAATGTCACATCTATCCTGAGGTTTCATTCATCACTACACAGGAGCTTGAGGACCTCTACCCTGATCTCACACCCAAAGAACGCGAAAATGCGTACGTAAAGGAACATCCCACTACATTCCTTATGCAGATCGGCGGAAAGCTGAAAAGCGGAAGCAAGCATGACGGACGCGCCCCTGACTATGATGACTGGGAGCTTAACGGTGACATTCTCATCTGGAACGACGTTCTGCAGTCCGCTTTTGAGATTTCATCAATGGGTATCCGAGTTGATTCAGAGTCCCTTATGAGACAGCTAAAGATATCCGGTTGCGAAGACCGCGCTTCCCTGCCTTTCCACAAGATGCTTCTTAACGATGAGCTTCCGCTTACCATTGGCGGCGGCATCGGTCAGTCGAGACTTTGTATGCTTATGATGCAGAACGCACACATCGGCGAGGTTCAGGCTTCTATCTGGGATGATGAAACTCTCGCAGTATGTGAAAAAGCCGGTATAATGCTGCTTTAATATTTGACAAAATATGTGCTATAATTCACGCTCTGAGTTATAGCACATTTTACGAGGATAATTATGAAAAGATTTATAATGGTTTTGCTCCTACTGTCACTATTATTTTCGTCCTGTGCACCTGCGTACAAATTTATGGTAGGTGTATATTCGATCGACGAGCTAAGCAGCACGGACGTATTTGTATATGACCTGACGACGGGTGCAATTTATACTTATTCGGATGATAATGATCCCATTGTCTACCCTGCAAGCACCACCAAGCTTTTGACTTCCTTGGTAGCTCTTGAGATTTTGCCGGCTGATACCGTAATTGACGTGGGTGAGGAGGTCGAGCTTATCGGTGAGCATTCATCAATAGCATACATACGCCAGAATCATATGTTAACTCTTGAAATGCTCATTGAAGCTATGCTCATTCCATCAGGCAACGATGCGACATATGTTGTGGCAACTGCTTGCGGGCGAGAGTTAGCGGGAGACGACACTCTTGATGCTCGTGATGCTATCGCTGTGTTTGTTGAGAGAATGAACGAGTATGCCATTGAACTCGGGTGTGAGAATACTCACTTTACCACTCCGGACGGATATGCGGGAGACGAACATTATACCACAGTGTCGGATATGGCAAGAATCACTCGTGCCGCCTATCAAAATCAAATTATTATGAAGTACACCTGCCTTGCCGAAGCTAACGTTACATACGCAAGCGGACATACAAACACGTGGAGAAACAGTAATCTGCAACTTCACAAAGATTCGGAGTTCTACAATGAAAACGTTATAGGAATGAAAACAGGCAGCCTTGAGGACAATTACTCGCTGATAACGGCATATAACGACGGAACAACGAAGCTGCTTATCGGCGTATTTGGTGCCCCAACCAAGGATGACAGGTATATTGACACAGCAAATATCATAGACGCTGTTTTATCCGCATCTGCCAAAAATTAGTAAACAAAAAACGCACATTTTACTGTGCGTTTTCTTTATGTTTATTTTGCAACGATGTTGATGATCTTTCCGGGAATGTAGATTTCCTTAACGATCTGCTTACCCTCAAGTGCCTGCTGTACTCTTTCGTCAGCCTTTGCAACGGCAAGAGCTTCAGCCTGTGTCATCTCAACATTGATCCAAACAGTAGCCTTAAGCTTACCGCAGATCTGTACAGCGATCTCGATCTCGCTATCCTTTGTCTTTGCTTCATCGTATTCGGGCCAGGGTGTGAGAGAAATGAATCCCTTACCGCCGAGTGTTTCCCAAATTTCTTCTGCAATGTGAGGAGCAAAAGGAGCGAGAAGCTTTGCAAACGTCTTAACTTCGTCTGTAGTGATAGAGCCAACCTCGTAGATATCGTTGAGAAGTGTCATAAGAGCTGCAATTGCAGTATTGAACTTCATATCCTCGATATCGGAGGTTACTTTCTTGATTGTTTTATGGAACGCGCTCTCGAGCTTCTCTGTTACGCCGTTTCCCTTTGCCATATCAAGAAGAGATGCAACTCTGTCAAGGAATCTCTTGCATCCTCTTACGCTGTTGTCACTCCAAGGAGTAGCGGATGCGTAGTCACCCATGAAGAGAACATAAACTCGAAGAACGTCTGCGCCAAATTCACGAACAACGTCCAGCGGGTCGACAACGTTACCCTTGGATTTACTCATCTTATCTCCGTCAGGACCGAGAATAAGACCCTGAGCGGTACGCTTTGCATAAGGCTCGTCAACGGGCACAGCACCGATATCATAGAGGAAATGGTGCCAGAAACGAGAGTAGATCATATGGCGTGTTACATGCTCCATGCCGCCGTTGTACCAGTCTACGGGAAGCCAATACTTAAGTGCTTCCTCAGATGCGAGTGCACTGTCGTTGTTAGGATCGCAGTAGCGGAGGAAGTACCAGGAAGAGCCTGCCCACTGAGGCATTGTATCAGTCTCGCGCTTTGCAGGACCGCCACACTTGGGACATGTGCAGTTCACGAAAGACTCTACCTTAGCGAGAGGGCTTTCGCCGCCTTCACCGGGTTCAAAGTTTTCCATATCGGGCAGACGGAGAGGCAGTTCTTCATAAGGAACGCCAACCATACCGCACTTTTCGCAGTGAACGATCGGAATAGGCTCGCCCCAATATCTCTGACGGTTGAACGCCCAGTCCTTCATCTTGTACTGAACACCCTTTTCACCAATTCCCTTTTCGGTGAGATATTCGAGCATCTTTGCGATAGCTTCTTTCTTTGTGGCAATGCCGTTGAGGAAGCCGGAGTTAACCATTTCGCCGTCGCCAACGTATGCTTCCTTCTCGATATCGCCGCCCTTGATTACTTCAATGATGTCAATACCGAATTTCTTTGCAAAATCATAGTCGCGGTCGTCGTGTGCAGGAACAGCCATGATCGCGCCTGTGCCGTAGCCCATCATTACGTAGTCGGAAATGTAGATCGGAATCTCCTTACCGTTTGCGGGGTTGATAGCGGCAATACCGTCGATGCACACACCAGTTTTATCCTTAACAAGCTGTGTTCTCTCAAATTCGGTCTTCTTTGCACACTCTTCTTTGTATGCGTCAAGTGCGTCGATGTTCTTGATGATATCCCGGTACTTTTCGATAATGGGATGCTCGGGAGCAATTACCATGAATGTCGCACCAAACATTGTGTCGCAACGTGTTGTGTAGATACGGAGTGTTTCGTCGCAGTTTGTGAGCGCGAAGTTAACAAATGCACCCTCTGAACGGCCGATCCAGTTCTGCTGCTGGAGCTTTACGTTGGGGAGATAGTCAACCTTTTCGAGACCCTGAAGAAGCTTATCGGCGTACTCTGTAATGCGGAGATACCAAACGTCCTTGGACTTCTGGATAATATCGCTGTGGCAGATGTCACACTTGCCGCCCTGGGAGTCTTCATTAGAAAGAACTACCTTGCAGTGAGGACAGTAGTTAACGAGAGTGGTTGCGCGGAAAACAAGACCTTCGTCAAACATCTTGCGGAAGATCCACTGAGTCCACTTATAGTATCCCTCTTCGGTCGTGTCGATAACTCTTGACCAATCAAATGAGAAGCCTACTCTCTTAAGCTGGTTGGTAAAGTTTGCAATATTGTTATCGGTAACAATTCTGGGGTGAGTATTTGTCTTAATGGCGTAGTTTTCTGTAGGCAGACCGTATGCGTCAAATCCAATGGGGAAAAGAACGTTATAGCCTTCCATTCTGCGCTTTCTTGAGATAACCTCAAGTCCGGAGTAAGCCTTGATGTGACCAACGTGCATGCCTGCTCCGCTGGGATATGGGAACTCTACAAGTCCGTAGAACTTAGGCTTGGAATAGTCCTCTGTAGCCTTAAATATGCCGGCTTCGTCCCATCTATCCTGCCACTTTTTTTCGATATTGGTAAAATCGTATTTCATGATTGACTTCCTTTATATGATGTCTGATTAGTCTTCTGTAATAAGTGAAGAAATGTCCTTCTCTGTTGTGCCCTGGTAGAGCTTTTCAAGGTTATAGAACTCTCTCGCATCGTTTGTGAATACGTGTACGATTACGGAGCCGAAGTCCTCGAGAACCCAGATTCCGGAGTCCGCACCCTCAATATGAAGAGGGGTGATGCCGTAATTTCCAAGCTTGAATTCGACTTCGTCAATGAAAGAACGAACCTGTGTGCGGGACGTACCTGTGCAAATGACAAAGTAATCCGCAATTATGGTCTGCTTCTCAACGTGCAGCAGCTTGATGTCGCGTGCTTTCTTTGAGTCAAGCACTGCAACGATAAACTCAGAAAGCTTTGCAGGGTCGCTGAGCATTTCGGAAGTAAGATTTTCTTCGATCGGAAGTTTAGTTGTGTTATCCATATTTCCTCCGTTAATCCTTCAGGATTGGAATGTCAATTGAATTGTCTTTAATATCTTCTGCGTTGTATACGTGATCGAGTACGTTTTCTGCGTCATCAAAGTAGACTTTCTTAATTGACTCGGAACTTGTGTCGCAGAAGAGTTTATTTCTGTCGAAAATAGAATCGGAAATTTTCTTTGTATAGATGTTAAAGTACTGATTTATTACCTCAAGAGTTGCCTCTCTGTTGATAACATAGTGGTTTCCCGCCATATTTCCGGGAATTGTCGTCATATTGATCTGCGCGAGATCGACTTTAAGAAGGAACTTTGCAAAGAAGAGGATGTTAGACACGTTCATTTCTGTATATACGTTATTAGACACCTCAGTTGCAAGCGCGTTCATTGCGGGAATATCCAGATTCTTTACAACGGATTTGACCTGAGAGAACATTGCCGTAAGGAAGATCTTTTGAGCATTTACTCTGCCGAGGTCTGCCTGTACATAGTCATCTCTGAAGCGTACAAACTGTTCCGCTTCGTCTCCGTTCAGCACTCTATATCCCTCGGGGAGATTTATATACAGATCCTGTGCAGGATCATTGTATTCCATATCAAACGGAACGTAAATCGGTACACCGCCAATAGCATCAACGATATTTCTGAAGCCGCTTAAATTCATGAGGATGCTGTAATCAATATTGATACACAGATTCTGCTCCAGTAGTTCTTCGTAGTCTTTGAGAGCATTCAGGCATACTTCCTTCATTGAACCGCCTGTCAAATTCCATGCACTTCCGTAATATCTTGCAAAAGCTTCATTGATCTTGTTTGTTGTAAGCTTGAGGCCGATATATGTGTCTCGTGGGATCTGCATTACTGAGATAGTGTTGTTTACAGTATCACAGTTTACCAGCATAGTCACATCAGCAAGATGAGCTTCCTTATCGTGAGCTACAAGCAGGATGTTGTACACGCCCTCTCTCACCTTGTATCCCTCAGCAGGATCATCATCGTGAGTCAGCGGAGGCTTGTCTTCTCCGGTCGGTGTCGAATCTACAGGAGTCACGTCAAACGGGAGATCATTTGAGCTCGGTTGTTCGGGCTTATAAAACAGAAACCAAGATCCGACAAGCAATACAACTGCATATACAACAAGTACTATTGCTATTATGAGCCAGTGAGGCTTACTGTTTTTCTTTTTGGAATACGACGGCTTCTTTCTGATGTTTTTAGACAACTTCTGAGTAGAAATATCGTCATCTGTCATATGAGCAGAATCCCCATCGGGATAATACATAGATACGTCGTCGTTATTTATGTTATTGTTACTCATTACTTTCCTCACATTTCAATTCGGATGCTTCTAACTTAAGACAGGAAAAATACTGTTCGGCATTAATTGTATCTGCATCAATAAACGCATTCTTTTCGGTAAGATACCGTATTGTTCCACCAAGAACCTCAATCATCGTATCATACAACACGATCATCTTGTTCTCTCCGGCAGAAAGTCTGTCATAAAACTTATTTCGGGTCGAAATACAACTTGCATGGGTTCTCGTCGGTTCTATATAGTCGGCAAGATAAACAAGTGTCTCAAATACCGTCATGCCATCGCGCCCGGTGGTGTGGTATCTTATGGCATCAAGAATATCCTCATTGGCGAACTTCTTAAAATCCCGCGCCGCCAAAGCTGCTCCGGTCTTTGAATGAAGCACTTCAGGAGATATATTTTGATGCGCAATATTTATTATACCAAAGATTTCACAATAATGCAACTGTTTTTCTAAATCTGCTCTCTTTGTTATATCGTGAAGAAGCGCGGCAACCGTCAATTCTTTGACACGATCCGGCATATAAATCACGCCGAGTCGCACAACTTCATCTGCGACAGCTAAGGTATGCTTGTAGCGCTTATCTGTTAAATAAGGGCGAACAAGCTCTTTGAGCAAATTGATGTCGCTGTCTTCTATGATAAACGTACTGTTTTCCATAGCCATGTTGGTGTTATATAAGCTCTGAAATCTTTCTCTTCTCTTTTTTGGAGGACACCTTGAAAAGAATTATCTTTCTGCCGATAACCGCAACTACTTCGGAATCTGTCTGTGCTGCAATTTCTTCAGCCGCTTCTCTTGCATCTGCATCGGAATTATCAAGAACGCTGATCTTCACAAGTTCTCTCGCTTCGAGTGCATCATAGATGGACTTTACAGCCGCATCCACTACACCGCCTTTACCTATCTGGAAGATAGCATCCATCTTTGATGCTTCTGATTTTAGAATTGCTCTCTGTTTACTTGTAAGCATTAATTTTCTCCGTTAGACTGTAAAATAGTTTTAACCTTTTCTGTAAATTCGCGCATTGCGTTTCCTCTGTGAGACACGAGGTTCTTTCGTTCTGCGCTGATCTCTGCAAATGTTTCGCCAAATTCGGGATAGTAGAACAAGGGATCGTAGCCGAATCCGCCATTTCCGTGTTCTTCTGTAAGGATAATACCCTTGCACTCGCCGCGAACAACCATGGCACGCTCGCTCGGTATGCCTGACTTATTCGACAGTTCTTCCGAGATACGCCACTCTTCGGGAATAGTATAAGCTGAACCCTCGGGAAGGACAAATGCCGCAACGCACACAAATTTCGCGCCGCGATCTTCTTCATCTACACCCTCAAGTGCGTGGAGAAGCTTTACTCTGTTGCTCTCGTCGGTTGCTCCCTCTCCGGAATATCTTGCAGAATATATACCGGGAGCGCCGCCAAGATAATCCACTGCGAGACCTGAGTCGTCTGCAATACCGATATATCCGAGCTTTGCTGGAGTGGAAGCTTTTATGAGAGAGTTTTCTTCGAATGAGTTTCCGTCTTCAATAATGTCATCTGTGAAGCCAATATCACGAAGTGATACCACCTTTACAAGATTAGACGTTGTGTTTGCCAGCAAAGTTTCAAGCTCTGCAATTTTTTTCTTGTTATTTGATGCGAGAACGATATTAGTCATCAGTTATTCCTCATCATCGTAATCTTCTGAGTCCTCCCCCAGAAGCGCATCAACGAACATCTTTGCATCAAAGGGCTTCATGTCATCAATCTGCTCACCGATACCGATGAACTTAACGGGAAGGTCAACCTCATTCTTAATTGAGAATACTGCACCGCCCTTTGCTGTTCCGTCAAGCTTGGTAAGAACAAGGCCTGTGATCTCAGCAGCTTCTTTGAACTTCTTGGCCTGCATAACAGCGTTCTGACCGGTTGTAGAATCAAGAACGAGAAGTGTTTCTCTTGCGGCTCCGGGAAGCTCACGGGAGATGATTCGGTTGATCTTAGCAAGCTCGTCCATAAGATTGCTCTTATTGTGGAGTCTGCCTGCTGTATCTATGATAAGAACATCAGCCTGTCGCTTATTTGCCGCAGCGATAGCATCGAATACTACTGATGCGGGGTCAGAGCCTTCGTTCTGTCTGATGAGATCAACACCCGCTCTGTCGCACCAAATTGCAAGCTGTTCAATTGCTGCCGCACGGAACGTATCTGCGGCCGCAACGATAACCTTTTTGCCGTCCTTCTTAAGATTATTGGCAATCTTACCGATAGATGTTGTCTTGCCAACACCGTTTACGCCGATAACAAGAATAACGGAAGGGGTTGTTGTGAGGTTAAGTGGCTCGCCCTCACCTATCTGAGCGGTAAGGATCTCGCAAAGTACTTCTCTGACCTGATCGGAATCCTTGATATTATCGGTTTTGATGCGATCACGAAGCTCGTCAATTACCTTTTCGGTAGTCGGTGCGCCCATGTCCGCCATGATCATTATTTCTTCAAGCTCTTCAAGAAGGTCTTCGTCTACCTTACGGAAGCTCTTGACAACCTCATTCATCTGTCCGACAAACGCATTTTTTGTCTTAAGAAGACCGTCTTTAAGTTTACTAAAAAATCCCATTGTTTACCTCAAAATTATTACTTTAAGAGTTCCTCGTTGCCGTCTGCAGAGTTAAGTGTAAATACCTTTGAAACACCGCTCTGCTGCATAGTTACACCGTAAAGTGTATCAGCAATATCCATTGTTCCGCGTCTGTGAGAGATCATAATGATCTGCATCTCGTCTGCGTATTTCTTAACATATCTGCCCACTCTCGTTACGTTTACTTCGTCAAGAGCCGCCTCGATCTCGTCGAAAATACAGAACGGGGACGGATTTACTTTAATAAGAGCAAACAGCAACGCAATTGCTATAAACGCCTGCTCACCACCGGAGAGGAGATTTAGATTCTTAATTGTCTTTCCGGGAGGAGCCGCATTGATCTCAATACCGGACTCAAGCGCGTTCTCCGGATCTGTAAGTCGTACTTCAGCATGACCGCCGCCAAACAGTTCACGGAATACCTCGCCGAAGTAAGTGTTGATCTTCTCGAACGCCTCAAGGAAGATACGCTTCATGTCCCCTTCAATATCGCCGAGGATCTTCAGAATATCTTCTCTGGATGCACGGAGGTCGTCAAGCTGTGACTTTATGTATTCGTATCTTGTCTTAACTTCAACGTATTCTTCAATAGCATCTACGTTAACGTGGCCAAGACCTTTGATCTTATTTCTAAGCTCAGTCTGCTTAGTAACGAAAGATGTACGCTCGCCGTCTACAATAACGTGGCAGTCGTTTTCCTGTGCGAATGCCTCAGCTGCTGCAAAGGTAAGTTCGTAGTCATCCCACATTTTTGCGCTGAGCTTCTGCTCATCTTCACGGAGGGAGTTGAGCTTGTTCTCGTTTTTGTTGTGTGCAATAAAGAGAATGTCCTTCTTGGATGACTGCTCGCGTTCAGCTTGGCGAAGCTTTGAAATCTGCATATCGATCTCGTCGCCTGCCAGCTGAAGCTTCTTTTGAATATCGGTAAGCTCGCTAATCTTCTCACGTAGATCGTCTGCTTCCTTGAGCTTCATATCGGCAGAATCCATGAGAGATTTAATGCTTTCTTCAAGGTCACGAGCCGCTGTCAAGTGCTCTTCACATTCACGAGTAAAGCCGGTAAGACGCGCTTCAGTCTCGCTGTATGAAGCTTCTGCAGCTTCCTTATCGCGTGTAAGCTCTGCAAGGCGAATCTTAAGATTGTTGGATTCTTCGGTCAAAGCGGAAGCTTCAAGCTCACGTTCGCCTCTTGCTACAGCCAAATCGTTGCGCTTCTCTGAAATTTCAGCAATGAAGTCAGACTGTGCAGATATAAGTTCACCGAGCTTCTCAAGGTCTTCTCTGCTTCTTGAATTGCTCTCGAGTAGGCTCTCACTGTCTGCCTTCATGCTGTCGAGAAGGTCGCAAAGTGCCTTTCTCTTACCGTCAGCATCGCTGAAGCTCTTGTTTTCGGCGTTGATGAGTGCTTCAATAAGAGTCTTGCGCTCTTCATCGCTTGCAGATTCGGAAGCAACGGATGCGATCTCAGCTTTTGCCGCCTTAGCTTCTGCGAGGATCTTATCAAGCTCATCGGCAGTAGCATCGCGTTCTTTTTTCAGGTTATCAATTTGCGCAGTACGGGAAAGCATACCGCTCTCACGCTTTGTCTGACCGCCTGTAAATGAACCGCCGGAGTTGATCTGCTGGCCGTCAAGAGTAACTGCACGAATACGCCAATTCTTCGCTCTTGCGGCGTTTGTTGCATTATCAAGATCGTCATATACCGCAACTCTTGCAAGCAGAGACTTTACAATGTTCCTGTATTCGTTGTCACAAGAGACAAGCTCGTCAGCCCATCCGATAAATCCTCTTGTGCTCTCGAGCCCGTCATAATCGCGACCGCGCTCCTGAGGACGAATTGTTGTCAGAGGATAGAATGTAGCTCTGCCGGCGTTATTGCACTTGAGAGACTCAATGGATCGCTTTGCAGCGCCTTCATCCTCTGTTACGATATTCTGCATTGCAGCGCCGAGAGAGGTCTCGATTGCAACAATGTACTTTTCCTCAACTTTTATAAGATAAGAGAGAGGACCTCTGATTCCTGTAAGTCTGCCTGCTTTTGCCTCGTTCATAACGAAGCGTATGCTGTTATTATAGCCGTCAAAATGTTCCTGCATGCGGGAAAGGGCGGATATACGGCTATCGAGCGAGTCAAGCTCTGCCTGCTTTTTGCGTTCGCGTGCTTCGATCTCGGAATAAGCAGAATTCAGCTCCTCAAGCTTTGTGGCAACGCCAGCGACCTTTTCGTTTATCTCATCAATTACTCTGTTATAATCTTCGATCTGGCGAAGCGAGGCATCAGCTACCTTGTCAAGTACTGAAATTTCTTCCTCATATTTCTGGATATCTGCATTAATAGACTCGTTACGCTTGCTCTGACTTGAAATGTTGCTTTCAAGCACGTTGAGTCTCA
Source organism: Oscillospiraceae bacterium (assembly GCA_015064345.1). Taxonomy (GTDB): domain Bacteria; phylum Bacillota; class Clostridia; order Oscillospirales; family CAG-272; genus UMGS1696. The sequence continues at coordinate 32,713 of SVSK01000003.1, forward strand.
CTCGCAGGTCAGTAAGTGCCGCCTCTGCAGTCTGCTGTTCTCGAAGCATCTGCTCGAGTTCTTCGGTCTTGCCGCTGATGTCAGATTCAAGGGCTGCAATCTTTTCCGAAATCTCCGTGTTTTTCGCGAAGATCTCGTTATAGTTACTTTCTATAACGTTAAGCTTTGCCTTGATCTCTTCAAGTCTTAAGGATTCCGCATCACGTGACTTAAGTGAGATTTCATAAAGACGCTTTTCGGTTTCAAGAGTTCTCTCTGAATGAGTTTTTTCCTTTGAAAGGAGTCTGCTTTCCGACTCGGATGAGTTCATCATTTTTGTTGTCTCGGATGTTTCATCGTAATTTCTGCGGGAAGCTTCCTTGTTGCTCTGAGACTGCTCGTAAAGACGTTCAATGTTTGCGGTAGTCAGCTTCAATGAATCTTCTGCCATTTCAAGCTCGTGAGCAGAAAGCTGTGTGTCGTTCTCAGCCTTTTCGATAGCGTTCTTAAGTCTTACCGAATCGTACATCCAAAGGGAGATGTCGGTCTTTTTCTTTTCGCCGTAAAGCTCAAGATAACGTCTTGCTTTTTCGGAATCACGTTCAAGTGGACCGATGCGCAAAGAAAGCTCGTGTTCAATATCTCCCACGCGCTCCATGTTAGCCTCGGTCTCTTTCAGCTTTTTCTCGGATTCGTTCTTCTTATATCTGTATTTTGCAATACCCGCACTCTCTTCAAAAACAGTACGACGGTCTTCGCTCTTCTTTGATATGATCTCTGCGATCTTACCCTGTCCGATAATGGAGTAGCCCTCACGACCTACACCTGTATTCATGAACAGCTCGTATATATCCTTAAGACGAACCTTTTTGCGGTTAATGAAATACACGCTTTCGCCGCTACGATAATAGCGTCTTGTAACGGTAACCTCATCGTAATCAGACTGAAGAGTCTTATTCTCTCCGCTGTTGTCAAAGGTAACTGATACCTCCGCAAAGCTCATTGGCTTCTTATCGCTTGCGCCTGCGAAGATAACGTCTTCCATTTTGCTGCCTCGGATATTTCTTGATGAAAGCTCACCAAGAACCCAACGCATTGCATCTGTTATATTTGATTTACCGCTTCCGTTAGGACCAACGATTACGGTTGTTCCGCTATTAAATTTGAGGACAGTGCGATCGGGAAAGGATTTGAAGCCGTGAAGCTCAAGTGATTTTAAGTACATTCCCTATTCCTCCATTAAAAATTTGTTTCCAATTTTATATTATAACGCTTTTCCCTGTCTTTTTCAATAAATTTTACGTTATTAATGTTATATTTCTTCTGAATTCTCAAAATATTTTTCTTTTTTTGCCCAATTGCCATGGAAATGTCACCCTTGGGCACTGTTATACGCAGTTGTCTTGTGCCTGAGATGCCTTGCTTTTCTATCTCAGAGGATATTGCTCGGTAGTACATCTCTCCATACACAAGCTCTCCGAGAGATGGGTGGCTCGGTCCTGCGTAGTACGTTTTATCCGAATGAAGATTCTCACTCTCGCATAGTCCTATTCTCAGACAATCAATGCCGCGTGCCTCGAAAACAGAAAGGACATCTGCGCTTCGTGATATCGCATCATCAAGGGTAAGCGGTATATACTCGCCGCGCAAGGTCATGTCATAGAGCTCCGTATCCCTGAATACGATCGTGGGATATATTCTTGCCGCAACGGCTCCTGCGTCACATATTGCCTTTGCACATTCAACCTCATCAGCCGGAGTTGATCCGGGCAGGCCTACCATCATTTGTCCAACAACCTTGAAGCCTGCCTCCCGAAGCATTTTTATAGCTCCGTATGAAGCTTCTTTTGAATGTCCTCTTTTACACCTGGTAAGTACCGCATCGGAGAACGACTGTATTCCAAGCTCAACAGCAGAAATAGTGTATCGCTTCAAAATATCAATAATTTCCGCGTTTATGTAGTCGGGTCTGGTGGACATTCGAATTCCGCTCACCTTACCGCGATTTACATAGTCCTCGGCTATATCAAGCAGGGATATCATCAGTTCCCTGTCAATTCCCGTGAAAGATCCACCGAAGAATGCAATTTCACAGTCACAGTTCTTACCTCTGACTGTCGACAGTACCTCCTCTATGTCACGAATGACGGTATCGGATGAAAAAGAAGGGACGCCCGATATTGCGCGCTGATTGCAGAACACACACATATTCGGACATCCAAGGTGCGGTATAAACACCGGTATATTTACATGAGTGCTTTTCATTCGGACAGTTCACCGAACAGAATAAGTGCTTCGTGTGCCGCGCACTGCTCAGCTTCTCTCTTGGATTTAGCGACGCCATGACCGATCACGTTACTGTTGAGACGTGCTTCAATAATGAATTTCTTATTATGGTCAGGACCTTCTTCGCCCACAAGAACATACTCGAGTATCTCACCGCTCGCCTGCTGTACGATCTGCTGAAGCGTAGTCTTGTAGTCCACAAAAACACCGGTTTCGGAAATGTAGTTGATCTCCGCATCAATATACGGAATGAGGAAACGCTCGATAGCCTCGAATTTTTCGCCACAATCGAGATAAATTGCCGCAAGAAGTGCTTCAAATGCATCGGCAATGATTGACGGGCGGTGTCTGCCGTTATTCATTACCTCACCGTGTCCGAGGAACATATATGCACCGAGTTCGATCTGCTCTGCAAACTTGGCAAGGGCCTTTTCGCATACAACAGCGGCACGTATCTTTGTGAGGTCGCCCTCTTGCTTATTCCTGAATTTTTCAAAAATGAATGAGCTTACAACGATTGAGAGGACAGAGTCCCCGAGAAATTCAAGTCTTTCGTTGAAAAGGACCTTTTCTCCTTTTGACTTCATTTCATTGGAATATGAAGAGTGTGTAAGCGCTTCGCAAAGGATCTTCTTATTTGTGAAAGTATATCCGACAGTCGCTTCAAGCTGCTCTATCGGTCTTTGTTCAAGCTCCATTTTACTCCTCCTGTTCTTTTTAGCTGATTTATTCTTTATCTGCTTTAGCTGATTTATTCTTTATCTGCCTCTTTGGGTACAGACATGGCAGCGGCAATTTCGTCAATCACGCCAGTTTTTACAAACTTCGCCGCCTGGTTGATTGCATTAGTTATTGCGCGAGCATCAGAGCTGCCGTGAGCCTTGATAACCGGCTTTTGGAGACCGAGAAGAGGTGCTCCGCCGTATTCTGATGCGTCAAATGTTTTCTTGAATCCCTTAAGCTGCTTTTTCATAGCAACAAAGGAAAGCTTTGTCATTGCATTTTGAGTGAACATATCCTTCAGCGCCGAGAACACGAATGCACCCATGCCTTCAAGAAGCTTGAGTGTTACGTTGCCGGTAAATCCGTCTGTAACAATAACATCGCATGGGCCAAAAGGAAGTTCCTTGCCCTCGATATTGCCTGCAAAGCTTATGTTTGCGTTATCCTTAAGAAGCTTGTACGCGTCGATCTGGATCTGTGTGCCCTTGTGCTCTTCTGTGCCGTTATTGAGAAGTCCGACGGTGGGTGTCTCGATACCGTGAACGTTCTTCATGTAGATTGAACCCATTACAGCCCACTGGTCAAGGTAGTTTGACGTTACGTTAACGTTTGCTCCGCAGTCCATCATGAGAATAGGCTTGGCAAATGGAAGGATTGTAGCGATACCTGAGCGCTGTACTCCCTTAACAGAGCGGATTATTAGAGAAGAGCCTGCGTGAAGTGCTCCTGTATTGCCTGCTGATACAAATGCGTCACCGTCAGTTTTGAGAAGATTGAGACCAACGGACATGGATGAATCCTTCTTTGAACGAACAACGCAGATAGGGTCGTCTTCCATTGTGATAACTGTCTCGGTATGTACTATTTCAATCTTGGAGGTATCAGCTTCGTATTCCTTAAGCAGATCCTCAATAACAGGCTTGTTACCGACCAGGACTATATCATGATCGTACTTCTTTGTAGCAATAGCAACGCCTTTTACTATCTCCTCGGGGGCACGGTCGCCGCCCATTGCATCAATAATAATTCTCATCGGTAACTCCTTAGTCTATTATAAGCTTTTGATTACTTCTTTAATTTCGTCGGTTTTCGCAAGAGCACGGATAGCATGCGCTTCGTTTCTTACACGCTTGCCGCCCTTTACTTTATTTTCAAGCGGTGGCATTACGCCAAAATTCGCGTTCATTGGCTGGAACGTTGTCTTATCCCCGTGGGAAACATAATACGCCATAGCGCCTGTCATCATCTCGCGTGGGAAAATAAATGATTCCTTACCGAGCGCGCGAAGAGCTGCGTTAACTCCTGCTACAAAGCCGGATGCGGAGGATTCGATATATCCCTCAACGCCTGTCATCTGGCCGGCGAAGAAAATATTACGGTTAGAGCGCATTGAGTAATCGGCATCAAGCAGATCAGGTGAACAGAGGAACGTATTTCTGTGCATGACACCGTAACGTAAGAACTCCGCATTCTCAAGTCCGGGAATCATTCTGAACACACGCTTTTGCTCACCCCAGGTAAGATGGGTCTGGAAGCCAACGAGGTTATACATTGTTCCCTCTTCGTTTTCACGGCGAAGCTGTACTATTGCGTAGTATTCCTCACCTGTAACGGGATTTTTGATACCAACAGGTTTCATGGGTCCGAAGCGAAGTGTGTCCTCACCTCGTCTTGCCATAACCTCAACAGGCATACAGCCTTCAAACACTTTAAGCTTTGCTCCTTCTTCAAAATCGTGGAGCTTTGCTTCCTCGGCATTGATCATCTCGTTGTAGAATGCCTTATATTCGCTCTCGGTCATGGGACAGTTGATATAGTCGGGTGTTCCCTTGTCATAACGGGATGCGAAGAATGCTTTGCTCATATCAATGGTGTCGAAGTCAACGATAGGAGCCGCCGCGTCGTAGAAATAGAGGCTCTTGCCGCCGATCATATCAGCAATTTTTGCCGCAAGTGCATCTGATGTGAGAGGCCCTGTTGCAACAACGGTTATCTCGTCTTCGGGAATGTCGGTCATTTCCTGCTCAACTACGGTGATGTTTTCGCATTCGCGGATCTTTTCGGTTACATACTCCGAAAAAAGATGTCTGTCAACCGCAAGAGCACCGCCTGCCGCAACCTGCGTAGCCTTTGCCGCCTCCATTATAAGTGAACCCATACGGTAAAGTTCTTCTTTAAGAAGTCCCGAACCGTTTGTGATCTCCGCAGAGCGCAAAGAGTTTGAGCACACAAGCTCCGCAAAACCGTCCGTATGGTGTGCGGGGGATTTCTTGCTCGGCTTCATTTCATACAGCGTTACATGGACTCCGAGACGAGCTGCCTGCCATGCGGCTTCGCTTCCCGCGAGTCCTGCGCCGTAAACGTTAATGTTTATCATATCAAATATTATTCGTTATCGTTCTGTGTAGTTTCTTCCGCGATATCAGCCTTGTATCCACACTTTTCAGTCTTACATACCAGCTGATTTTTGCCCTTCTTGCGGAACAGCATACCGCCGCATATGGGGCATTTCTCGTTTGTGGGCATATCCCATGAGGAGAAGTTACACTCGGGATATTTAGAGCAGCTGTAGAACACAGTCTTATTCTTGCCGTGCTTGGTAATTACGTCTGCTCCGCACTGAGGACAGCTTACTCCGAGAGGGCGTGTCTTCTGCTTGGTGAACTTGCATTCGGGATACTTGGAGCATGCGTAGAAGCTACCGTATCTGCCTGTTCTGAGCACCATATCAGCGCCGCAGACCTCGCACTTTTCGCCTGTGGGTTCAGCCTTCTTTGCTGTCTTTTCTTCTTCAGGCTTGGTAAGAGGCTTAGTGTTCTTACAAGTGGGATAGTTGGGGCAAGCCGCAAACTTACCGAATCTACCGTTTTTAACGATCATCTTGCTTCCGCAGTGTTCGCAAATGATGTCGGTCTCCTCAGCAGGGATCTCAATATCGTTTACAGATGCTGTTTCAAGAGCCTTGTCAAGCTCTACCTTGAAGTCTCCGTAGAATTCATTAAGCACACCCTTCATGGATGTCTTACCGCGCTCAATATCGTCAAGCTGGTCTTCCATGGATGCTGTAAACTTGTAGTCTACAATATCCGGGAAGTGCTCACACATGAGCTTTGTAATAACCTCACCAAGGGATGTGGGAACAAGGGACTTACCGTCTCTCTTTACATATCCGCGGGTGGTGATGATGGTAATGATAGTTGTATATGTGCTGGGACGTCCGATTCCCTTTTCTTCAAGGAATTTTACGAGAGATGCTTCTGTATATCTCTGGGGAGGTGTTGTGAAGTGCTGCGCGGGTGTGATGCTCTCAGATGCAAGAGTCTGCTTTTCCTTGATATCAGGCAGTCTTGTGTTGCTTTCTTCGTTTGCCTTAACATCGTCAGTGGACTCTTCGTACAGTGCCATATATCCGGGGAACTTAACGGTATATCCGCTTGTTCTGAAAATATATCCTGCACATGTAAGGTCGATCTGTGTTGTTGACAGCTCTGCAGACTCCATCTGGCTGGCAATAAAGCGGTCCCAGATAAGCTTGTAGAGCTTGTACTGGTCGGAAGTTAAGCTCTTCTTTATAGTCTTGGGCTCGATCATTTCAACAGCAGGTCTGATTGCCTCGTGTGCGTCCTGCGCATTTGCCTTGGACTTGTACACGCGAGGTGTTTCGGGGTAGTATTCCACACCGATCTTGTCGATAATATATTGCTTTGCAGCTGCCTGAGCTTCTTCAGAGATACGGAGAGAGTCTGTTCTCATGTATGTGATAAGACCCTGTACTCCGCCATGCTCGGAGCCAAGATTGATACCTTCGTAAAGCTCCTGTGCGACTCTCATTGTACGCTGTGACTGGAAGTTAAGCTTTCTGGAAGCTTCCTGCTGGAGAGTGGACGTTGTGAAAGGCGGTGCAGGATTCTTGAACTTTTTGCCTGTCTTGATTTCGGAAACAAGGAAATCCTTACCTTCTACAGCCTTAAACACCTTCATTGCATCGGTTTCACACTCGAGCTCTACCTTGCTTCCGTCTTTCTCAAGGCCGAAGAATCTGCTCTCAAATGTTTTGCCATTGTCTGCCTTAATAAGAGCATCTATAGTCCAGTATTCCTTGGGAATGAATGCTCTGATCTCGTTTTCTCTGTCAACAATGATCTTTGTTGCAACAGACTGAACACGCCCTGCGGAAAGACCGCTCTTAACTGTCTTCCAGAGGAATGGGCTGAGCTTATAGCCAACGATTCTGTCAAGGATACGTCTTGCCTGCTGTGCGTCAACAACATTCATGTCGATCTCACGGGGATGCTTGATGGATTCCTTAACGACACGCTTTGTAACTGCGTTAAAGGTAACTCTTCTTACCTTTTCCTTGGGGATGTTGAGCGCGTTTACAAGATGCCATGCAATTGCCTCACCTTCACGGTCTGGGTCCGTTGCAAGGTATATTTTATCCGCCTTCTTTACTTCCTTTTTAAGCTCCTTGATAAGGTCTCCCTTACCGCGGATGTTTATATAGTGAGCCTCAAAGTCATTCTCAACGTCAATGCCGAGAGTGGACTTTGGCAGGTCTCTGATATGTCCTTTTGAAGCCACAACCTTATAAGAAGAACCAAGGTAGCTTCTTACGGTATTGGATTTTGTGGGTGACTCCATTATTACAAGATTTGCCATTTAATATGTTCCCTTCATGCTGTGGTAATAGTATATACTTGATATTATCAATCGTTTGTAGAAAGCATAATATCGTCTTCGGAGACGCGCATGAAATATCCGCCGCCTCCAATTTCGACTGCGCCTGCTATCTCAAGCATGGTGAGCGCACTCATGATGTCGCTGATACTTGTGTCCGCGTCAACAAGGCTGTCAGGCAACACGGGCACGTTGGGTTTCATCTTATTATATACCTTGATCTCCGCGCTTTCAAGCATGTCGAGCTCAATTTTGCGTGCGGGGATCATTTTTTCTTCAGTTTTTTTGATATTTTCTTTTACTTTTGCTGTGTTTTCCGATTTGTTCCGAGTGAAAAGGTTACGTTTCGGTTTTTGTGCGTTGGCTTGCTTTTCTTCTTTTACAGTCTTTTTCTGCGCAGGAATATCCTCTTTCTTTGGCAGTTCATCCGTCTTTTCAGCAAATGCCGCCTTTGCTACAGGATTGTCCTTGATCTTGCCACCGTATGAGCCTTTTCCTCGATAGTTCTTGCTACCTGCGGAAGTACCGATCCTCATTCTGTCCATGGCATTCCGGGAAAGCGTCTCAAAGTCGAGATTTCTAACTCTTGCATGAGCAATGTCAACGCTGATCTTATTCTTGTAGATAAACTCAAATTCCGAGAGGATATCTTCTGCACAAACGCAAGGCAGTGCGCCGTCTCTGATAAGAAGATTTGGTCCTTCAGAACCGCTGTCTCCAACCTTACCCGGGACTGCAAACAGCTTTCTGCCTTGATCTATCGCGAGGTTTGCTGTTATCATCGCACCGCTTGTCTCATCCGCTTCAACAACGACTGCAGCATCGGACAAACCACTCATAATTCGGTTTCTTACAGGGAAATGGCTACCGATAGGCGGCGTTCCCGGAGGATATTCAGAAATTACTGCGCCGTTATTCATTAGCTTATAGTATATTTCTTTATGGTCTTTCGGGTAAATTACATCAACTCCGCATCCGAGAACAGTTACGGTTTTTCCGCCCGCTTCCATAGCACCGAGCAACGCCATGCTGTCTGCACCCAGTGCCATGCCGCTTACGACAACCGCGCCACCGTATGCAAGGCCTGTACCAAGCGAATACGCAATTCTTCTGCCGTAGTCTGTCATGCTTCTCGTACCGACAACTGCAACGAGCATATTAGCATCACAGTCGGGCATTTTACCACGTGCATAAATTACCAGTGGGAAATTATTGATGGCCTTCAGAAAGCTCGGATAGAGTTCCGAGTCGTATGTTATGATAGTAATACCAAGTTTATCGCATTTCGCTATTATCTCATTTGCTCTGTCGAGTGATCTGTTTGCAATCTTGCTCTTGATCTTCGCAAGACGCTCTTCGGAAAACTCTTCATCAGCCTCCATCTCATCTACAGCGCCATTATATATTGCAATCGCAGACTGAAAGCGCGTGATAAGATCTGCTGCGGCGAGACTTCCCTGTCCCATAGCCTCAGCAAGCCATATCCAATATACTCTGCTATCCTCTAACATATAATTCTCCAGAATCAATTTTTTGTTCTTCTGTATTCCCATAGAATACAAGCGGCCGCCTGTGCAGCGTTGAGACTTTCAGTTTCTCCTGCCATAGGAATCTTAACACATGCTGAACACTCAAAAAGCACCTTATCTGAAATTCCGTGTCCTTCGTTTCCGATAACGGGACAGTCTGTTTCAAGTGTATCATATTCTCCGAGTGTCAAAACGTTGTTGCTTAGAGCAGCGCCGAGAACTCTTCTGCCGATGCTACGCATGGTCTTGACACATTCAGCACCGTTATCGGTTCTATATGTCGATAATCTGAAAAGCGTACCCATAGCCGCTCTGACGGTCTTATTGTTATACAGATCAGCGCAGTCGTGCAATATTACACCGTTTATACCAAGCGCCTCGGCAGAACGAAGGATAGTTCCAAGGTTTCCCGGATCTCTTATACCGTCAAGCATCATGAGCCGTCTGCCCTCTTGCCATGTGTTAAAGTTATCCGTAACATGTTTATCTGACATGTAATTTACAACCGCTATAACACCTTGGGGAGATCTTTCTGTTGATATTTTTTCGAATGCTGTATCGGAAAGAAGTTTGATCTTAACATTTTTCACGCGTGCTGTATCTGCAATTTCGAAAATGCGGTCATCGTTGACTGTCGCCCTTTCGGAAATGAGGATACATTCCACTGCGGAATAAGTTAACGCTTCAGCTGTCAACTTGACGCCTTCTGCCAAAAACATCCCGCTCTCATCGCGATATTTCTTATCAGAAAGCTTTGAGTATGACACAATTTTCGGGTTGGAACGGGATGAAATATACTCCGCTCCATACTTATTCATCAATTCTTTACTAATCATATTAATACAAATAGAGGATGTCACATTTGCCGCGACACCCTCTTATATGTTTCAATTAAAGAGCTGCCTTTGCAGTTTCAACGAGAGCAGCGAAAGCTTCCTTGTCGGATACTGCGATTTCAGCGAGCATCTTACGGTTGAGGTCAACACCGGCAAGCTTAAGACCGTGCATGAATGTGGAGTAGTTCATACCGTTAACCTTAGCCTGTGCGGAGATACGAGTGATCCACAGTGCGCGGAAATCTCTCTTCTTCTGCTTACGACCGATATATGCGTAGTTACCGCTCTTCATTACGGCCTGCTTAGCCATCTTGAAGTGCTTGCTCTTGGAACCCCAATAACCCTTGGCAGCCTTAAGAACTTTATTTCTTCTCTTGCGCGTCATCATTGCGCCTTTTACTCTAGCCATTTTATACTATCCTTTCTCTACTTTACTTTTCTCTAAAATCAGTCTTTATTGATCAGTCTCTTAACGTTAGCTGTCATAGCTGCGCTGAGAATCTGGCTGCTTCTGAGGTGTCTCTTTCTCTTAGCTGTCTTCTGACCAAGGTTATGTCTGTGATCAGAGTGGAAAACTTTTACCTTGCCTGTGCCTGTAACGGCAAATCTCTTGGCTGAAGCCTTATGTGTCTTGATCTTACCCATTTTTGTAATCCTTTCGGTTTATATTATTCGTTTTGTCGTAAAATGCTGCGGTCTTTTGTATTTGAATCAAACTACTGCGCCTATTACTTTGCTGTGTTCTTCACAGGTACAACGAACATTGTGAGCTGGCGTCCTTCGAGTGAGGGTTTCTTATCAACCGTACCGTATTCCGATACATACTCCTCAAATTTTGCGAGCACCTCTTTGCCCAGGTCCTGATGTGCTATCTCGCGTCCCTTGAATCTCAGGCATACTCTCACCTTGTTTCCGCTCTGCAGGAACTTGATGGCACGGTTTGCCTTTGTTTCGAAGTCGTGAGTGTCGATACGGCAAGAAAGCTGAACTTCCTTTACCTCTACAACCTGCTGTTTCTTCTTTGCTTCCTTTTCCTTCTTGTCTACTTCGTAACGGTACTTGCCGTAATCCATAGCTCGACATACGGGGGGATTTGCTGCAGGTGCGATGAGCACGAGGTCATATCCGTGATCGTATGCATATGTTTTTGCATCGTTCAGGCTCATAATACCAAGCTGGTTGTTGTTCTCATCCAGCATGCGTACTTCTTTGACTCTGATGTCATCATTGATTAAAAGTTCTTTCGCGCTGATAGTTAAGCACCTCCAAATTTATTAAAACAAAAAATCGCACAAAGAACATTCTCCGCACGACAAAAGTACACCATTAATGCTATTGACCTTATCGTGCCATGTTGCAGTAAGGTGAGAACGGAGATAGTTCTGCTTCATTGTTCCCGAATATTATACTACTTTAGTTTTTGTTTGTCAAGTGTTTTTTCAAAAATATTTGTTGTTTTTTCATAATTTTTCTCGATTTTCTTTGGATTAAAATCACAATAATAATTCTGCCCTGCTCTGACAATAATACTACCGGAACGAGCGTGACGTTCTATAATATAGATGATAACGCTATCACAGAGTGATTCTACACGCAAAATCACTCTGTACATATCAAAGCGCGCTTTTTATTTTCTCAAGAGCGCTTTTTTCTATTCTGCTTACATATGAGCGCGATATACCAAGCTTTGTTGCAACTTCTCGTTGAGTTTTAGCCCTGCCGCCCGAGAGTCCGTATCGCAGAACTATTATCTCCCTCTCGCGCTCGCTCAGATTCTTCATTATGTATTCTGAAGCCTTTTTCAGTTTGATCTTTGCGTCAATGTCATCGGCGATCGTATCGTCAATCTTAATTATGTCCTCGTATGTCAGCGCATTCCCGTCACGGTCTGTGTCTATCGTCTCGCTCAGTGATATTTCCTGCATTGTCTTTTTCTGTGCTCTGAAGTACATAAGTATCTCGTTCTGTATGCATTTTGCGGCGTACGTTGCAAATCTCGCGCCGTTTTCAATATTGAACGAGTCAACTGATTTTATCAGTCCGATCGTTCCTATAGATAAAAGATCCTCCTCAGACGGGTGAGAGGCGTAATATTTTCTGACAATATGCGCTACAAGCCGCAAATTATGCTCTATCAGCTTTTCTCTCGCTTTCATGTCTCCTTCAAGCTTTGCTTTCCTGAAATACATCTCCTCTTCCTCCCTTCCGAGAGGTGGCGGGAAATTGTTACCTCCGTTGGATGAAAGAAGTGCGGCTACAAATCCCGCAAGCGCAGACAATATGAGCTCTATCATAACAAACTCTCCGTTATAGAATTATCTAACACCCATTATATGCGCGAAAAGCTGTACAATGAAGCATAATTTCCAACAAATACCACGCTTAAACAGTTATTCCATGGGAACAATATAAACGTAGAACATGAAAGGAGCTATATTAAATATGCTTGACAGAATCTCTCTTATACTTGTAGTGATCGGTGCCCTTAACTGGGGTTCTATCGGTCTGTTCAAATTTGACCTTGTTTCTTGGATCTGCGGCGGTCAGGGCTCGGTTATCGCACGAATCATTTATACGGTGGTTGCACTTGCCGGACTTTGGTGCATTTCCCTTATCTTCCGTCCGAGAGTAAGCGAATACGATCACACATGACCAAAAGAAAACTGCAGCACACCAATTACGGTATGTTGCAGTTTTTATTATTACTTTAGAATCTACTTAAGTGAATCGAATATTGCGTCAAGCTCTGTTTCGGTTACAGAATCCTGTCTGAATCTGAGCATAAGCTGATTACCGAATAAATTCACAAGGACATTGTAATGAGTACCGCTTTCTCTGATAAACTGAGATCTCTTATATCCTCTATAAGAATTATTTGTACAAATGCTTGAGGTATATGTCAGAAGCTCTCTCGCTGTATCATATTCGTTGATAAAGTGAGTTTCACCTGATGTAGCATCGACTATCGCGGAAGCGGTGATATTGTTCATGATAAAGTCAAGCACATCTTCCTCGCTGTCAAAGGACAAAAATGCCGCGGTTTCATAAGCTATTTTATCTTCACCTTTCGGATAACCTATCTGAGTCAGCTCACCGAGTATGTTGAGTATCTCGATATCACAGGAGAATACAGGATAGCTGACGTTCTCATAGTAGCTTGTGGCTGCATTCTTTGACGACTTATACTCAATCGTAATAGCTCCAAGGTATATGTGGTCATCGTTTGTTTCATGCTTCAGCACACAAGCAGAGATGAGCTTATCAATCGTGTCCTCAAAGAGACCAGAGTTGTTACTTACGGAAAAATGCGCTCCTCTTCCAAGGATATCAAAGTCTAAGTAAGTTACCTCTTTGTCTCCTATCCTGCCGGGCAGATCATACTGTGCGAGGTACTCTTCTGTCCTTGATATATATTCCCATCCCGCGCTGTTGACATCGAAGTTTCTCGATTTAGCTACGGGTATGCCAAAGAAAGGCTTTTGAACCTTTGTAGTGTACCAGGTCGTAGCTGTACTTGATGATCCGTTTGCGGCGTAAAGCTCCTTGGTGCTCTCTATAACATCCTCGGGGCTCATCACTAACTCAGACGACTCATGATAATATCCGTACTCGTCGTAGTAGCCGTATTTCTCACTGTTATCATAGGTATAGTACGGAAAGCTTGTCATCAGTTTCTCCATCTCTTCAATATCGTCGGAGTAGATATATCTGACTGTGGGCAAAGTGTTGGAGACATATTTTGAGAAGCCTTCGATAGCCTCTATATCTTCCCGGTCGGTGTACTCGAGAGTGTAGTTATCAACTATCAGCTCAATCGAACGTGTATACCAGGTCGGGTAAGGCAAACCGATCAGTCCAGTTACGTTAAGTGGTACTAAAATGATGAAAACGATCGTCGCAAGAAGGAATATAAAGAACTTCTTCATGTTCTTGAACATTGCCCTGGTCGAGCGATACATTATTGCATTCATCAGCATAAGTGCAACGACCGCGCCAAATACAGCACCGAAGAACATAGTAACGTAGCTTTCGTCTCCCATGTAGTAGAACAGCAGTGCACCGAGATGAGCTGCGGCAAAGATCACTGCGTACTTTACAAAGGCAAACATCGGTTTCCAAACAACGGTTGTGCCAGACAGCTCGCTCTTTCTGTACTTATGAAGAAGCATTGCTCCCACGTACATAGCAGCTGACATTATGAGCGGGAATCCGCATGTCAGTTTTGCTGTCGAATACATCTCAACGATCGAGTTGATCGCTCTTACAAGAGGAGAAATGAACATATAAGCTTCCGTGCTTGTATAATAGCTTATTTCAAGTTCCGTGTTTATATCAAGCATGTAGATAATAAGCGTATACATCACAAGAGGCCAGAACAGAAGGAAGAGCGTCATGATCAGCTTCATTGCTGTCGTACCTGTCAGGCCGCCTGCAAGAAGAATTACCGTGTAGATAAACAGGAACAGTACGATTGACGTAAACCACGCTCTTATATACAGTCCACCCATAGCAAGTGCAGAATCAAAGGAAAAGGCGAACATTAAGAACGATATCGCATATCCTGCTGTAATAGAGAGCAGAAAATACACCATTGGGATAGTTGTCTCTGTTACAAACATACTCTCGCGCTTTATGGGGAAGCTGTGATAGCATCCGACGCTTTTCTTCGAGTTTACATATGACATTGCAGTCATGCCTGATATAAACGCGAGTCCTGCGCCAACAAGTATTCCGATTACCGAAACATCAGACATTCTTGAGTGGACTCTCGTCTCGATCTTCTCAGCCGTGATTGTCTCAAGTGAACCGGGATAGTCGTATCTTGCGACATAGTCATTTATGTAATCTATTGAGATGTATGAAGCAAGAAGCATAATGAACAGTGTGAGTATGATGAACAGCGCACAAAGCTGCCAGTTCTGCTTCATTGCAAATCCGTAGTAGGTACGGGATGAACTTTTTTTGGCATCAGCCGATCTTTTCAGCATAGTCATAGCCTCTTTCCTCCATTTCTGCAATAAATATTTCTTCAAGTGTTAAGGGAATGAACTCAACAAATACAGGTTCCAGCGAATCAATATATGATGAAAGCTCTGCTTCCTCACCGCGGGCGATCAATGTAAACAGACTTCCGCGCTGTTCAAGAGATACCGGGGATAGTGTTTCAAATTCTCGCTTTACAGAGTCTACGCGATCCTTCGGGAAGGACATTTGTATCTTGTGTATTCCCAGCTTTATATCGTCGAGCTCTGCTTCAAGTATGAGCTGACCCTTGTGAAGCAGTGCGACGTGATCGCATATATCCTCGATCTCCTTTAGGTTGTGGGATGCAAAAATAACAGTTACGTTTCTTTCCGCCACTTCCTCCGCAACTATCTTACATACTGTACGGCGCATTACGGGGTCAAGTCCGTCAAGAGTCTCATCGCAAAGGATGTACTTTGTACGGCATGAAAGTCCGAGAAGGAACGATGCCTGCTTTTGCATACCCTTTGAGAAAGTTGATATCTTGCGCTTATCGTCAAGTCCGAACAGCGTCAGATACTCGTTGTATTTATCTAAAGAGAAATCGGGATATACACTTTTATACATCTGCATCATATCATATATTGTGGAGTGAGGCAAGAAATACTGCTCGTCAGACAAATAAACGATATTACGCTTTACAAGTGGGTTTTCCCACACGGGTACGCCGTCAAAGAGCATTTCACCTTCTGTGGGCTTATATATTCCGCATATGATTCTAAGCAGCGTTGATTTGCCCGAGCCGTTTGAACCGATAAGACCAAAGATCGAACCGTCATCAACGAGAACCGATACACTGTCAAGACTTCTGACTTCCTCAAAATCCTTGGTAACAGAATCAATTTTTATCATCTTTATTACCTCCCAATCTCTGATATGCAAGACGTGCAGCCGAAGCAAATTCTTCTTCATCGATGCCCGCCGTTTTCATTTCACATGCGAATATCCGCATCTTTTCTATAAGCTTTTCGTACTGTTCTCCGCGAAGTCCTTTTTTATCTGCAAGAACTATACTTCCACGACCCTGCAGCGACATGATCACGCCTTGTCTTTCAAGCTCGGAATATGCCTTCTGGATAGTATTGGGATTAATTCCAAGCTCTTTTGCAAGACTGCGTACAGAAGGCAACTTGTCGTCAGGCATGAGTTCACCCGTTAGAATTAGTTTTTTGATATTATCAATAAGTTGCTCGTAAAGCTGTTTTCTGTCGCGCAGATCTACTGTAATAAGGCTCAAGCTATTCCCTCCTTTGTATCTCTGTACTTTTTGTGTTGGTACAGTTGTATTCTATCACATGTTTTTGCGGATGTCAATATGTTTCATGAAAAATATTGCAATCTTTGCATATATTTGCTAAAATATTATATTAGAAAGATTATGGGAGGCGTTTATGGTCGAAAAGAAGCACAGCTTTATTGACTTCTTAAATGGGATAGGTGAAAACAATGCTCTGTTTGAACCAATTATTTGCAGGGACAACACGGAATCTTTGATCTACAGAAAAAGCAACAAGCTGTGGAGTACCCCGCACGAATACATAAACACACTCATATCATTGGCTGAGCGAATTGGTTCATATTTCGCATTTATTGATATGCATTCATTCGAAACAGAAGAACGGACCTCACTCGTTTCAGCCGCCGCCGAAAAAAAAGCGACCGCGGATGATATGGGATTTGGGTTCATATGCTATAGCCAGGAAGAAGTTGATGCAGTAAGCGACGTTGCCGACTGTGTTTGCATTTACGGTGATGCTGTCTCGATGTCCGTACCCGTCATCCGAATGGACGGAAGTGTTGAGGATGCTATCTCTCGTGGCGACTCGGGATGGTTTGCAAAGAGCAATGCAGAGCACTATCTGGAAATTTATTCGGATAAGATCAGAATTCTCGGCGGACTCGGAGTTGACTTCATCCAAAACAGTTCTCCCGTAAAGATATATTCCGCCATTGAAGAGCTTGGAACAAAATACCGAGGCAAGTGGGCATGCGGGTCGGGCGGAGTGATCACATTCAAGCACTATCTTGAGTTTATATCCATGCTCGGGGCATATTCAAGGATCAGTTAGGCATATTTTTGAACTTATTATTAATTCGAGCGCAAATCTGTTGCATATTTCGTATTTATGATATATAATCATGTGTAAAATAATATTAAGGAGCACTAAATACTATGTACTACTTCCTCGAAGGCACAGGAACAGCGGGCAACAATGGTAGCGGTATTATGACTATCGTTATGCTCGTTGCTATGGTTGCTATCTTCTATTTCTTCATGTACCGTCCCCAGAAAAAGCAGGAAAAAGAAACCAACAACATGAGAAACAATCTCCAGGTTGGCGACGAGATCACCACTATCGGTGGCATCATCGGTAAGATCATCTCCATTAAGGATGAAACATGCGTTATCGAAACAACAGGCGCGGGCACAAAGATCAGAATTCTCAAGTCTGCAGTTCGTAACGTTGACGTTCACGCTGAAGACGCTGACAAATAAGAGATAAACGCTTCCCTCTTGACTTTATGTAATTTTCATAGGCTTATCCGAATATAATTTGACGAAGACAATTATACTTTAGGAGGCTTAATGAAAATTCGTAAACATAAGTCAAGAGGTCTTTTTTTGTCCTGCGTTTTATCTCAAGGGATCTTTCTGTTCTCTTCCCTTGTTTTGCTTCTGATTTTTTGCGCTATCTCAAGCTCAATGGAAGATCCCGATTCGATAACCACTCCTTTATCACTTTGCGCACTGTATCTCGGATCTTTGATCGGCGGCTTTTCTGCCTCAAAACTTTCAGATGCAGGTATAATCTCAGGCTTGATCGCAGGAGTCCTCTCGGCAGTAATTATTTTTGCCATGTCCGCGTTTCCTCTTCCGTCATCCGGTGTTACCGAAACAAAGTCTCTCATACTCACTCTCATAGTTGTTCCGATATCGTTATCCGGTGCTTTTATCGGCAAAAAAAGAGCCAAAAAGCCCAAGCGGCGTAATAAAAGATACTCTTGAATTGATATTTATTCCTGTATTAACTTTGACAAAATTTCTATGGCCAGACAGTACGGCGGAGTGGCGAAAGGTTGAGATTTGGTATGCAGTTGATGTTATAATGCAAAAAATGAACAAAAACACGCTTTGAAGATGAACGTCATCTCTCGGCGTGTTTTTTGTTGTTTAGTTAATATGCTCAGTAACGTAAAAAACTTACCACAAAGGGTTGGATTTGTTGATATGGTCGCGGATTGCGTTCCAGTCACGGGTGTTAACCTTGCCGTTTCCGTCGATATCAGCACAGGCAAACATGTACGAATCAGTTATAACCGCCGATTTGTTAATGTGATCTCGAACTGCATTCCAGTCGCGGGTGTTAACCTTGCCGTTTCCGTCGAGGTCACCGATGAGATGGATCTTAACGTCCTGTGTTGCGTCTTCTTCACCGATTACAACTTCGTACTCGCGTGTTACGTGGTTTTTCTTTTCAACGACCATCGTGTATGTACCGGGGGCTACTGCGTCGAACTTATACTCTTTCGCATCGCCTGCAAGTGTGATCGTGTATGCGGGTTCTGTTGTATCGGGGGCGAAGAGGGAGAGAGTTACGGCGTCGGTGGCGGAGAGGTAGGTTGTGAGTGCGCCGGTGAGGGTGAAGGCATCGAGGGGAATGAACTCAGGGAAATCATCACCTTCATACTCGTCGGATGTCGAGCCCGTATAGCCATAGATCTTACAATCTTCATTAACTCCCACAAATACATCTTTACCGAACACAACATCATTTGAGTAAACGGTCACCTCAACAAGTGCCGAGCATCCCATAAACGCCTGTGCGCCGATACTTTCCACGTCACTCGAAACAGTAACGGATTCAAGTGCGTTACAGCCAATGAATGCATTCGCACTTATACTTGTTACATTTTCGCTGACTGTTAAAGTCACGATGCTGTCGCTGACTTCAAGCCATGGAGCGGAATCCGCAGTACTCCAATCATACATATCTCCCGTGCCGCTTATCACAAGCTCGCCGTCAGCGTAGAGAACCCATGTGAGGTTATCGCCACACCTACCGGAGGAGATTATTTCTCTTTCATCAAGTGCAACAAAGAGATGATTGTTATTCTTTGCGTATGTCTCGGCTGTTGAAGCTGCGTATCCGAATATGATAAGGTCGGGGTGAGTGTTATAAAATACATCATAACCGAAGGATACATCTTCTGAATAGATGGTAACCTTGTCGAGAGACGTGCAAGCGCTGAAGGCATCGTAATCGAGCATATCCACTCCGTCCTCAATTATCACCTCTTCAAGAGAGGTACATTCATCGAAGGCATATCCGTGAACAACACCTGACTTAATATGAATCTTTGTTATTCCATCGCATCCTCTGAATGCCGCTACTTCTATATGCTCAATACTGCTCGGGAAAATGATCTCTCCTGTAATACCGTCGCAGAACATGAAGGCACTGGTTCCGATATATGTCACAGAGTCGCCCAAGGACAGACCTGTTATACCCTTACAAAGCGCAAATGCCCAGTCATCTATTGTTTTAACGCTATCCGGAATCACGAGTGTTCCTGTAAACGGGCAGGATGAGAATGCCTGAACTCCGATGCTTACAGTCCCCTCGCCGATGGTCAAAGTTCCTGTAAGATTCACACAGGAATAGAATGCATGATTCCCGATGATCTCAATGCTGCCGGGTATTACAAGACTGCCGGTCAGATTTTTAGAATAAGCAAATGCATAGCTTGCAATTTCTTTGACGGTACTCGGAATTTCATACGATGTACTGTCATTGCCGAGAGGATACTGGATGAGAATTGTTTTTGCCTTATTGAAGAGAACGCCGTGTTCATCACTTGAATAATTGGGATTGTCAGCATCCACCGCAAATCCGTCAATCCCTATGATATCAGCAAAAACGTCATTTCCGATTTCAAGCAAGGTCGCCGGAATCTCTATGGTTCCGAATATGCCCGAGCAAGAGAAGAATGCACCGCCGCCAATGGAGGTAAGATTCTCGGGAATGGTGAAAGCACCGCCGAAAGAGCAATCGGTAAATGCGCACACGCCTATTCCTGTCAACGATTCGGGCAAAATGATCTGTCCGCTAAATTTCGTACAGTACCAGAATGCATAGTCGCCAATATATGTAATATCCTCACTCAAGGTCAGTTTTTTGAAGCTTTCCTTGTATTTCCACCATGGAGAGGATACTGACTGAGGTGTATTGTGACCGGAATCGGAGTACTCAAAGTCCCACATCGGTCCTGTGCCTTCGATGACAAGCTCGCCGTCGTCGTACAGCGTCCATGTAAGGTTATCCCCGCATTCGCCGGAGTAGATAATGCCACGAATCGCAACAAACGGGTGGTTGTTCGCTTCTGCATAAGTTTCTGCCGTAGAGCCTGCGTAGCCGTGGATTGTGAAGTCAGAGGAAGTGCCGTAGAAGATCGCCATACCAAATGTTGCATCAGTTGTATAGATTGTTGCTTTGGTTAAGCTACTGCAG
>SVSK01000003.1:53377-59134 GCA_015064345.1 Oscillospiraceae bacterium
CAGTATTGTTTTCATCTACAACAATTCCTGTGAAGCCGCTGCAGTGCCAGAATGCAGAATGACCAATCGTTGTTACGCTGTCTGGAATCACAAGATCACCTGTGAAGCCGCTGCAGTTATAGAATGCATAATCACCAATCGTTGTTACGCTGTCGGGGATTACAAGGTCCCCTGTGAAGCCGCTGCAGCCATGGAATGCTAAACCACCAATCGTTGTTACGCTGTCTGGAATAACAAGATCACCTGTGAAGCCGCTGCATTCCTGGAATGCCCTCTCACCAATCGTTGTTACGCTGTCGGGAATTACAAGATTACCTGCAAAGCCACTGCAGCCATAGAATGCACCCCTACCAATCGATGTTACGCTGTCTGTAAGCGTAAGTTTGGTCATAGCATCAGAATATTCTCCCCACGGAGCTGTAGTAACCTTCTTGCCTTTTTCAGAATCATAATTGTAGCTATAATCCCACATATCGCCTGTACCTTCGATAACAAGCTCACCGTCGTCGTACAGAGTCCATGTGAGGTTGTCACCGCAAGCGCCGGAGTCGAGGATTTCGCGAAGCGCAACAAATTTATGGCCATTCGCTTTTGCATAAGTTTCTGCCGTAGAGCCTGCGTAGCCGTGGATTGTGAAGTCAGAGGAAGTGCCGGAGAAGATCGCCGTACCAAATCTTGCATCAGTTGTATAGATTGTTGCTTTGGTTAAGCTACTGCAGTTATAGAATGCATAGTTACCAATAGATGTTACGCTGTCGGGAATAACAAGGTTGCCTGTGAAGCCGCTGCAGCCATAGAATGCCAAATACCCAATCGTTGTTACGCTGTCGGGAATTACAAGGTCACCTGTGAAGCCGCTGCAGTAATAGAATGCAAATTCACCAATCGATGTTACGCTATCCGGAATCACAAGATCTCCTGTGAAGCCGCTGCAGTTATAGAATACACTATAACCAATCGTTGTTACGCTGTTGGGAATTGTCAAACTTCCTGTGAAGCCGCTGCATCCAAAGAATGCCCTATCACCAATAGTGGTTACGCTGTCAGGAATCACAAGATCTCCTGTGAAGCCGCTGCATCCATAGAATGCCCTCTCACCAATCGATGTTACGCTGTCAGGAATCACAAGATCTCCTGTGAAGCCGCTGCAGTTATTGAATGCATATCTACCAATCGATGTTACGCCATCGGGGATTACAAGATTGCCCGTGAAACCGCTACAATCAGAGAATGCACCGTCACCAATCGATGTTACGCTATCTGGGATTACAAGATTGCCCGTGAAACCGCTACAATACTGGAATGCACCGCCACCAATCGATGTTACGCTGTCGGGAATTACAAGATCGCCTGTGAAGCCACTGCATCCAAAGAATGCATCGCTACCAATCGATGTTACGCTGTCTGTAAGCGTGAGTTTGGTCATAGCATCAGAATATTCTCCCCACGGAACTGTAGTAACATACTTGTCTTTTACAGAATCATAATTTAAGCTATAATCCCACATAGCTCCTGTACCTTCGATAACCAGCTCGCCGTCGTCGTACAGAGTCCATGTGAGGTTGTCACCGCAAGCGCCGGAGCCGAGGATTTCGCGAAGCGCAACAAACTTATGTCCGTTTACATCTGCGTACTCATGTGCGGTGGAATTCTCATAACCATAGATAGTAAAGTTAGAATGGGTATTATAAAATACAGATGATCCAAAAGTAGCATCTTTTGCATCAATTACGATCTTCTCTACTGAAGAGCAGTGCATAAAAGCAAAATTACCAATATTCTTCACACTCTCCGGAAGCGTTATTTCAGTAAGACCCCTACAACTCATAAAGGCACCCGAGCCTATAGATGTCACGCTATCCGGTATAGTCAGACTACCTGTAAGATTATTGCAACCACTGAATACATTATCCTTAATTTCAACCACACCTGAGCCTATGATTAATTTGCCATCTAAACCTTTACAGCTCATAAAGGCACCTGAGCCTATAGATGTCACGCTATTCGGTATGATCAAGTCACCTGTTAATCCTCTGCATGAATAAAATGCATCCGCACCTATCGAAGCAACACCATTTCCAATTATCAAACTACCGTCAAGCTTGTTGCAGCTATAAAAAGCACAAGAACCAATAGTGGTCACGCTGTCCGGTATCACCAAATCACCAGTCAAGCCCCAACATAAATAGAATGCATTCGAATAAATATCAGTAACACCTTCACCAATGATCAAGTTGCCGGTAAAGCCCTCACAATAATAGAATGCACTTGCACCAATTGTTCTTACGCTATTCGGGATCACCAAATCGCCTTCTAATTTGCCGCAAGAATAGAATGCCCTGTTACCAATTGAAGTTACGCCTTCTTTAATAGTCAGTTTCTTTAAGCTGGAAGCATAGTTCCTCCACGGAGGCAAATCGTCCACCTCATAATCCCACATATCACCTGTACCTTCGATGACAAGCTCGCCGTCATCGTACAGAGTCCATGTGAGGTTGTCGCCGCATCTACCCAGGTCAATAACACCATCAGGAACATCCTGAGTATAAACATAATCTGTGCTTGAGAGTTTAAGGATACTGTTTGCATCGGTGCCGAAGCGATCATACATGTCACTTCTGTATGTTCTATATGAACCTGATGTAGTATAACCTCCTGTTACGCTACCTGTACCTCCCTTGAGAAAATACCTGCCGGGTGATGAATCGTTCCAAGTAACGTCAACAAGATAATTCTTGCCGTCTTCCATCTTGACGATATTCCACATATGTGCACCACCGGCATCTCCGGATACATTAACGCATACTATATCGTTTTCAAAATCAGAAAGATCGCAGAGCAGATGGAATGCCTTTGCGTATCCTTCACATACTACTTTAGTGGCGGGGTCGTTGTCAAATACCCATATCAGCTGCCACGGATCACCGTATGGCATTTGCTGAGCACCGTCATACCATGCGTCATGGTTATAATCCACGAGTTCTCGTATCTTTGCGTCATATGAGTAAAGCTTGTTGTAGTCGTCAAGAGATGCGTACTGCTCAACTATTGCCACTGCATTTTCGTATGATTGCGTAGCAGCGCTTGTCTTAGAGGTATCTACAGTAAAATCGTCACCGCCAGCCATCTTATAGTCTTCTGAAACAACAAACTTAAAAATGAAGCTTGTGAATGTAACTGATGTTGAAGTATATCTATAGTAATAATTGCAATATACACCTTCTGTCTTCTCAAACCAGTACAGGTCATAAGGTAAGTCAGCAGTCAGGGCGTATATAACATTATGCCAGTTGTAGTTTGCAAAGAATGAGTTATATGCTACTGAATTGTCAGAAGTATTATATCTTCTGATAATTCCGTGATCATCCATATATGATTCGGTCATTGTCGATGTCGCGTACGATACATCACCCAAAGCTACGTCTTTGATCATGTCGAGCAAAAAGTCATAGATAGCCTTCTCGCCGTTATTGAGTTTCTCGCGCGCCAACGTACCCTGCGGTAATGCAGCAGAGGGGTCAAGAGGATGCATGACCGAATTGACGTATCCTGCAAAGAGTTCTTCGTTTGAGGGGAGATTTGTCTCTAGATTGAGCGTTATCTCTCCGCTTCCAATTTCAGATTTAGTCTGTGCTCCTATAGCAAGTGCCAATACGAAAACTAACACTGCCACAAGAACTACGCTGATTAACTTAGCTGAGTTTTTCATAATGTTCTCCTAATTTTACTTGAATATCCCTCTCAGCATACTTGAAGTTTCCCTCAAGGACACTGAGAAGAATGGGAACCGTAGTTCCCTTTCTTCATAATTTAGTGATTACCACAAAGGGTTGGATTTGTTGATATGGTCGCGAATTGCGTTCCAGTCACGGGTGTTAACCTTGCCGTTTCCGTCGATATCAGCGCAAGCAAACATGTACGAATCAGTTATAACCGCCGATTTGTTAATATGATCTCGAACTGCATTCCAGTCGCGGGTGTTAACCTTGCCGTTTCCGTCGAGGTCACCGATGAGATGGATCTTAACGTCCTGAGTTACGTCCTCTTCACCGATTACAAGCTCGTACTCGCGTGTTACGTGGTTCTTCTTGCTTACCTGCATTGTGTATGTACCGGGGGCTACCGCGTCGAACTTGTACTCTGTTGCATCGCCTGCAAGTGTGATTGTGTACGCAGGCTCGGTTGTATCAGGTGCGAAGAGAGAGAGCGTTACGTCGTCGGTGGCGGAGAGGTAGGTCGTGAGTGCGCCGGAGAGGGTAAATGCATCAAGTGCTACGAACTTATGTCCGTTCGCGTTTGCATAAGTTTCTGCCGTAGAGCCAGCGTAGCCGTAGATAGTGAAGTCAGAGGAAGTGCCGGAGAAGATCGCCGTACCAAATGTTGCATCAGTAGTATAGATTGTTGCTTTGGTTAAGCTACTGCATCCAGAGAATGCATAGTTACCAATAGATGTTACGCTGTCGGGAATCACAAGGTCACCTGTGAATCCACTGCAGCTCCGGAATGCATCGCTACCAATCGATGTTACGCTGTCGGGAATCACAAGATCTCCTGTGAAGCCGCTGCAGTTATAGAATGCCCATTCACCAATCGTTGTTACGCCTTTTCCTACTACAAGATTACCAGTGAAGCCACCGCACCACCTGAATGCATCGTCACCAATCGTTGTTACGCTGTCGGGAATTACAAGATCGCCTGTGAAACCGCTGCAGCCATAGAATGCCCTCTCACCAATCGATGTTACGTCCTTTCCTATTACAAGATTGCCTGTAAAGCCGCTGCAGTTATAGAATGCCCAACCACCAATCGATGTTACGCTGTCGGGAATCACAAGATCTCCTGTGAAGCCGCTGCAGTTATAGAATGCATATCTACCAATCGATGTTACGTCCTTTCCTATTACAAGATTGCCTGTAAAGCCGCTGCAGTTATAGAATGCAGCAACACCAATCGATGTTACGCTGTCGGGAATTACAAGGTCGCCTGTGAAGCCGCTGCAGCCATGGAATGCATAATCACCAATCGTTGTTACGCCTTTTCCTATTACAAGATTACCAGTGAAGCCTCTGCAGTAATAGAATGCATAGCTGCCAATCGATGTTACGCTGTCAGGGATTACAAGATCGCCTGTAAAGCTGCTGCATCCAGAGAATGCTGAACCACCAATCGATGTTACGCTGTCAGGAATTACAAGATCACCTGTGAAGCCGCTGCATCCAGAGAATGCTGAACCACCAATCGATGTTACGCTGTCTGGTATTACAAGATCTCCTGTAAAGCCGCTGCAGCCAGAGAATGCCCAAATATCAATCGATGTTACACTGTCAGGAATTACAAGGTAACCTGTGAAGCCGCTGCATCCCTCGAATGCCCAACTACCAATCGATGTTACGCTGTCCGGAATTACAAGGTAACCTGTGAAGCCACTGCAGTTATAGAATGCCATTTCACCGATTGATGTTACGCTGTCTGTAAGCGTAAGTTTGGTCATAGCATCAGAATATTCTTCCCACGGAGCTGTAGTAACATACTTGCCTTTTTCAGAATCATAATTGGAGCTATAATCCCACATAGCTCCTGTGCCTTCGATAACAAGCTCACCGTCGGAGTACAAAGTCCATGTGAGGTTATCGCCGCATCTACCCAGGTCAATAACACCATCAGGAACATCCTGAGTATAAACATAATCTGTGCTTGAGAGTTTAAGGATACTGTTTGCATCGGTGCCGAAGCGATCATACATGTCACTTCTGTATG
>SVSK01000004.1:0-53574 GCA_015064345.1 Oscillospiraceae bacterium
ATGAAAACAGCATCTCTTAGAGGTGCTGTTTTTGTTATGTTAAAGCAACACCATCGAGATTTCCCCGTGTCATGGAAATCTCGAGAGTGTCACCATAGTGACACTCAGTATTCGCCAACATACAACAAGGAGACTTGCATTAGCAGGTCTCTTTTGTTGTATTAGAGGAGATATCTTGCGAGATTTCCCCTTTGTCATGGAAATCTCGAGAGTGTCACCGTCAGTGACACTCAGTATTCGCCAACACTTAGCGAAAAGATCGATTCCTTTGAATCGGTCTTTTTGTTATGTTACATGAGATACCACCGAGATTTCCCCTTTGTCATGGAAATCTCGAGAGTGTCACCGTCAGTGACACTCAGTATTCGCGGGCACCATAAAGAGATGGGATTGTTCCGGTCTCTTTTCATTTATTTTTACAAATATTGTCACAAAAACTCTCACAGATGCGTTATAATATATGTCGCGACGATAACAAAGGAGAAATAATGATGCAAACCAATAAAGACTCAAGCATGATTGCTGAGCTGTACCGGATGTATGAGCAAAGAATGTTCTTTGAGGCACGCGGTATACTTTCTGACGATCAGCTTGCCGAGGATGCTGTTCATGACGCCTTTCTGAAGCTCATACGCAACAGAGACAGGCTGGCAAAGCTGAGCACATCACAGGTATCAAGCTATGTTCGCCATACTCTGCGAAGCTGTGCCATTGACATATATCGAAGGAACAAGCGTGACAGAGAGAATCTGTGCGATATAGAGGAAGCAACCGGCGTCGTAGGCTCGTGCGATAACCTAAACGACGGGGCGCTGTCTCTTATCGAAATGCTGCCGCTAAAGTACAGAGGTGTGGCAAGCTGTATCTACAGACACGGTCTCACAGCCAAAGAAACCGCCGCCGTGCTGATGCTAACAGAATCATGCGTCAGAAAAAGATGCGAACGAGCAAAGAAAATGCTTGCTGATCTGCTGAACGAAACGATTTGAAAGGAGATATTTTATGAGAGAACAACATACTTTCTCAGAGAATTATGATAATAAAAAAAGAGCCATTCTTGATGCGCTTAACAGTACAGAGGAGCCGAAGACTTACCCAAACTACAGAATTGCAGTTAAACTTATCGCCGTTGCAGCGATTATTTCGGTGCTGACTATTGGCGTATTTGCCGCTGTAAAGCTTGCGAATTTCGCGATAACCCAAGATGATGACGGCATAAGAATACACGCAAGCTTGCCTGAGAAGTCAGAGTCTGATGATGAGGTTGAAGAAAACAAGCCTCTCCGCAGCTGGAATATTGATGACGGCGGCGTTGGTGCTAAGCTGATCTTCGGATACATGCCCGAGGATATTACCGAAAACGCAACAACACCGTACAAGTACAGTAATGAAGAATTCACTCGCGCCTTGACTTTTACCGGATATGACCTGCGCAGAAGCGATTTTGATGAAGTTTTATCAGGAGCAGCTTCTTATAAGAGCATTGATACAGGCGCAAACAAAGCGTATATCGTTTACGGAAAAAGCGAAGTCTCGTTCTACGACAGAATGCTGTATATTCTTTTTGAGGATGAAGATCTGCTTGTCAGCGTATACGTAAGCTACGGAATTACCGATGAAGAGCTTACAATGATCGTGGAGAATCTGTCTGTAGTCGAGACCTACGACACAGCAGAAGCGATGCCTATCGGTAACGAATTTGGCACAAATTCCGGAGAGACACAGGTATACTATTACGAAAATCCCCCGGAATACTACTCGGACCTCTTAAAGCTTGGCGAAACAGGCACAGACGAATCTGTATATCACGCAGCGTCCGTTACGGTCAACTCGATTGATTATTATGACAGCCTGGCAGGCTTTGACTACGGCAAT
Source organism: Oscillospiraceae bacterium (assembly GCA_015064345.1). Taxonomy (GTDB): domain Bacteria; phylum Bacillota; class Clostridia; order Oscillospirales; family CAG-272; genus UMGS1696. The sequence goes on from SVSK01000004.1 coordinate 1,876, forward strand.
ATCATCAATATGGACTTTGTCAAGAAATTCATTGATGACAGAGGTAATCTTATCGAATATTACCGTACAGAGATCATCCGTGGTGACGGCGAGACAACCGTTAGCAAGTACGGTGAAAACGTGCCGATGACAAAGAAATTTATCACTGTTACCTTAACTCTCGATTACGAGTACATGGGAGATGCGGACCTCGGTAAATTTGACTATGAACCGCCGTATCTGCACACATTCTCACTCGGAGGCATCGTGATTCTTGATGACGGTGAGGTAAGATTCAGAGAAGGGGACTATGACATTAACAAAACACCCGGCACCCACGCAGTAAGCCATGATCCTGTCTACCGCGAATATCTCGGAAACAATACATGGATACTCGGCTATCTTATCGACACAGATGAGCTTGACGGGGAGCTGTACTTCTTCAGCGATCACGCAGATATAGGCTACGCACTCAAATAAACAAAAACGGTATCCGAACAACTCGGGTACCGTTAATTCATTATTTTTCAATCTCGTTTCTGTTTACAATGCGATATCTGTTTGGGGGCAGTCCCATTTTTTGAGAAAAGACTCTCGTGAACGTGCGGCTGCTGTTAAAACCGCATTCACTTGCAATCTTTGTGATGGGGTCTTTAGTTTTTATCAGCCTTGTAGCGGCGGCTCTTACTCTCAAAGAATTGATATACTCTACAAAGGTTGTGCCGAGCCTCTGAGAAAAAGCACGGGAAACGTGGTATTTGTTTACGCCCACTACGTGAGAAAGATCGGTAAGGGTGATCTTTTGATGATAGTTGTTCAAGCAGTACGCAACGATAGAATTTACAAGAGGCAGATCAACGAAGGACTTGTTTTCATACTGCATCAAACGGAGAAGCTGCAGCGCAATGATTTTCGTATAGCTTTTGCAGATCTCGGTTTTGCTGTCCAGGTTTGAATTGTATTCTTCAACCATTTCCTTGAGGATCTTGCTCCAGATAGCAGGCTCACTGCCGCTTTTGATTACAGGGGATTCAGGGACATTGTTGGTAAACGAATCTCTGCTGAGACCGCACCATTCGGGGTCGAATATCATCATGATGTGGCGATTGCTTTGGGTAGATTTATAGCTATGCTCACGGTTGGGGAACACAATTAAGAAATCTCCTGCATTCAGGGTGTAGTTTTTACCACCCTCGGTGACGTCCAATTTACCCGAAAAGACATAAGTGATCTCTACTTCGCTTTGAAAATGTGATGGATAGTTGAGATTTATGCCGCTTGCGATAAAGAAATCTCTGTTAAATCGCTCAAAAAATATTTCCATAAAATGCCCCCTTTCAAAAAAAATTATAATCGAATTTTCACTTGAAGTCAACAAATTATCATTCATTTGAAGATAAAAGTCAAGATTTGTCTGTGCGAGCGTGTAATTTGGCATAAAATCAAACAAATAATCAAAAGCCGCATCTGCATTTCGCTGACACGGCTTTTTTGTACCCCTGTTAATTATGCGGCTGAATTAATTTCTCCGGGGAGACTATCAGAAATTGCGGTCGTTCTGACTCTTGTTCTGATTCTGGTTGTTGCTCTGGTTCTGATTCTTGTTCTGGTTATTGCTCTGGTTCTGGTTCTTATTCTGGTTCTTGTTCTGATTCTTATTCTGGTTGCTGTTCTGTGTTTTGTTCTGATTACGATCCATTTTTATCAAGCTCCGTTTTTCAGTAGTATTCCGAATTCGATTTGTAAGGGTACGGATATATTATTTCTGGATCGAGTCAAAATTATTCCGAATTAATCAGTCAACATATATTTTCTTAACAGTAAGAAGCATCTGTGCAACCTCGGCACGGCTGACAGTATCGTTTGCTGAAAAATTCCGGTTTCCCGTCCCGTTGAATACTCCTGCAGAGGTAAGGGCATATATTGAACTCTTTGCCCATGCAGGAACGTTGCTTGCGTCTGCAAATACCGGAACAACGTCGCTTTCTTCAGCACCAATGATGGCGTTGAGTATTACCGCAGCCTCTGCTCTTGTTATGTTATCCTTTGGATTGAAATATAACAGACCGTTTTCTCGTGAGCCTTTAATGATACCAAGACTTTGAGCCCGTGCCACGTAACCGCTTGCAGATTCTGATATCTCGTCGTCATCGGCAAAAACAGTTGCGGCAGGAGCAATCTCACCGGCACCGAGCACTTTCATTACAGTTACAAGAAAATCCTCTCGGCTTATCTTTTCATCGGGATCAAAGTACATCTCGCCGTTTACGGAGCGCACACTCATAGCGTCACTTGCAACCATGACTATCGCCGCGTTATGTGCCCAGTGTCCGTCAAGGTCGGCAAAAACCAGCTCGGCTTCCGCATTGTCGATGCTGACTGATACAGTTTTCACCTCGGAATAATTGCCCCACTCGTCAAAAACTGCATAAGAGAAAGAATCCTCTCCCACAAGTCCGTCATACGGGGTGTAGCGATAGTCACCGCTGTTCTTGTTCAGAATCTCGATGATACCGCGCCGGGGATAGTCTACTATCTCAAATGTCAAAGAGTCTCCTTCAGCATCATTGGCATCAAGGGTTCCGAAAACCGCAATGTCCTTCTGAGTCCATACGGGAATCGCAGTATCTACTGTCGAGACTGATGGAGCAAGATTGACAGAATCGGTGTATTTGAGCACACATTCTATACTGTAATAGTCTCCGGCTCTGAAACGGAAAGAGCTTGTTTCACAGGAAGATGTTGGAACAAAGTATAAATACTCAAGCCCTGCCTCAGATATTGTTTGATTCACCGTAACAGGCGCATTATTGTACATCAAAACGCCATCGGTTGCAGGCGGAAGAGCAGTGATAGTAATTGAATTTACATCACGTCCGACGGCGCGGTCAAAATCAGTTGCTGTAAAGTCAATTTCACCCGTAACAAGCCCGGAGCGGATCATCTTGGTATCTTCAGCAAGGATCTTCAGAGCAGGAGATAGAAGTGTAGAACCGGTGGCGAAGGTCGGAACGATTGCCGATATGACCAAAACGGTTGTCAAAATTACTGCGATAAACTGTTTCATATAAGTATTCCTTTCGTTTTATATGTGTTATTCGCTAAAGTTTATGTGAAATTAATGTAAAAGATGCATGAAAAAGAATACATGAATAATTATAAATTTTGTGTGTAAAAAACCTTGTATTTTTCGATGATATGATTTATAATATAGAAAAATTATACTTTGGAGGCTATTATGCTTAACATTAAGATAGAAAGAGTTGCCACACCGAAAATCAAGCCTGATTACAGCAAGCTGGGCTTTGGTAAGTTTTTTACAGACCATATGTTCCTCATGAACTACTCTACCGAAAAGGGTTGGCACGATGCACGTATCGTTCCTTACGGTCCTATCATGCTTGATCCTTCCGCAATGGTATTCCACTATGCACAGGAGCTTTTCGAGGGTCTCAAGGCATACAGAACAGCGGCAGGTAACATCCAGCTTTTCAGACCTGACAAGAATATCGACAGAATGAACGCAACATGTGATAGACTTTGTGTGCCCCAGATTCCCGCAGAGGACGTGCTTCAGGCTATCAAGGCAGTTGTTGAAGTGGACAAAGACTGGGTACCTTACGATGAAGGAACATCTCTCTACATCCGTCCCTTTATCATCGCAACAGATCCTATGCTTGGCGTTCATCCTTCCCACACATACATTTTTGCTATCATTCTCTCTCCCGTTGGTTCCTACTACGCAGCAGGTATCAATCCTGTAAAGATCTATGTTGAGCGCGAATATGTTCGCTGCGTAAAGGGCGGTACAGGTCGTGCAAAGGCGGGCGGTAACTACGCTGCATCTCTTATCGGTCAGAAGAGAGCGGAAGATATGGGATGCGCACAGGTTCTCTGGCTTGACGGTGTTGAAAGAAAATACATCGACGAGGTTGGCGCTATGAACGTCTTCTTCGTAATCAATGGCACAGTTATCACTCCTGAACTTACCGACGGAAACATCCTTCCCGGTGTTACTCGTATGTCCTGCATCGAGCTTCTGAAGAAGTGGGGCGTTCCCGTAGAAGAGAGAAAGCTTTCCATCGACGAGGTTATCGAAGCGCAGAAGAACGGCACTCTCAACGAAGCATTCGGAACAGGCACAGCCGCTGTTATCTCTCCTATTGGCGAGCTTTACGACGGAGATACCAAAATGGTCATCAACAACAACGAGATCGGCTCTATCGCAAAGAAACTCTACGACGCCATCACAGGTATTCAGTGGGGCAAAGATGCCGACATCATGGGCTGGATCGAAAAGATCGACTGATAAATATTCTTATAATAAAGTCTGTGTTTTGGCACAGGCTTTGTTTTTTTGTGACCGCCGTGTGCATTGAAGCATAAAATGCTAAAGCAAAAGAAAACGTGCTATCGGAGGGAATATGAGGGGCATTTACGACGGTTACACATTAATAAAGACAAACGGTGAGACAACTTATTTCGCAGGCGGGAACACTGAATCGGGATTTGTCGGTAGCTATGAAGATATTGCTAACGAAAACGATCTTGAAAGGGTGTACATAATCAAAGGCGGGCCGGGCACTGGAAAGAGCACGTTAATGAGAGCCATCGCAAAGAGAGCAGAGGCGGCAGGGTGTGAAACAGAGTATTACCGTTGCGGCTCTGATTCGGATTCTCTTGACTGTGTGTTGCTTGACAAGAAGCTTGGTGTACTCGACGGTACAGCTCCGCACGTTTGGGAGATGAAATATCCCGGTGTAAGATCAGAGTTGATTGATGTGTCCAAATATCTTGACAAAGATCAGCTTGAGGCACATAAAGATGAGATAATTTATGCTTCAGCCATGAAAGCGTCTGAATACTCTTCGGCTTACAGATATATGAAAGCGGTGTCTGTCGCGGAATCGGAAATGCTTGAAAACAGTAGTCGCTTGTTTGATTGGAACAAGGCGGGAAAATATATTAAAAGATTTGTGAAAAGCATTGGTAAACCTACAGGAGACGGCGGCTTGAGTAAGAGATTTACTCACGCAGTAACGGTGAAAGGAATAAGTTGCCTCGACACACTAAAGCACGCCGGAAGGATTCGCTATACTGTTGCAGACAGCTTATCCGTTGCTCCTCATTTTATGGGTATGCTTAAGGATGCACTTGAGAAGGAAGGATTCACACTGACGGTGGGGCTTGTGCCTCTTGGCGGTCATGTCAGCGGAATATACGTCCACGATGCGGATATCTGCGTAGAAACGGGTGAGAGGGAAGAAGGGTCAAAAAACATTAATATGAACAGGTTTGTGATCCGCCAAAATGAAGGTGGGGTCAAAGGGAAGATAAGACTTGCGGCAAAAGTCAGAGAGTCTTGCTTGAGCGAAGCGGTGTCTTCTCTTAAATCAGCAGCTGAACATCATTTCACGCTCGAGGAAATATATAAATCATCTATGGATTTTGAAGCAATGTTCGCTGAGATTGAGCCTCTTATTGGACAAATTATGCTGCGAATGAAAAAATAGGATAATCGTTGAGAAAAGTATGACAATTTTTGCTATACTATTGACGGTTGTTGTAAATTAATGTATAATTGTGAAAAGTGTCATTAATCTACACAGAAAGTTAATACTGCATTATCAAAATGCGGTTTTATATTTAACATCTGCGGTGTATAATTTATGTGTAAATTAAATTGTACAGAGGTTGTTTGATGAGCAATTTCAGAAATAGAATGATGACATTCATGTACGGCAGATACGGTATAGACGAACTGTATTACGGCTTGTTTGCTGTTTCGATCCTCATAGCTGTAATAAATATGTTTGTCGGCTCACTTGCTTTGTATATTGTCGGAGTGGTCTCTCTCGGCTTTATGATTTTTCGTTATTTTTCTCGTAAGCATGAGAGAAGAAGACGGGAAAACAGGCTGTTCCTCAAACTGTGGAAACCGATAAAAAGTTGGTTTATTCTTCAGAGAGATAGATTCAGAGATCGCAAAACCACAAGATACAGAAGATGTCCCGCCTGCAAAGCGATAATTAAGCTTCCGAATAAAAAAGGCTCCCACTCAGTCAGATGCCCAAGATGTGGAGAGAGATTCGGCGTACGCATTATTTAGGATTGTATTAATCAGAGATACAAAAACGAAAGGAACTCAAGACTATGGAAATGAAAGAATTTCTGAAAAGCGCGGCAAGCGTAAAGCCTTCAAAGCGTCAGATGAATTGGCACAATACCGAATTCTACGCATTTGTTCACTTTACAATGCCCACTTATCTTAATGCAGAGATCGGTGAAGGTAACGAGGATGAAAACCTTTTCAACCCCTACGATATCAACTGCGACGAATGGGTAGAGGCTGTTAAGTCTGCCGGAATGAAGGGCCTTGTTCTCACAGCAAAGCATCATGACGGTTTCTGCCTGTGGCCTTCCAAGTACACAGAGCACTGCGTTAAGAACAGTAAACTGTGGAAAGACGGCAAGGGTGACGTTGTTAAGGAATGTGCTGAAGCGTGCAAGAGAGGCGGCATCAAGTTCGGTGTATATCTCTCTCCTTGGGATAGAGCAGAAAAGTCTTACGGTACACCCGATTACAACGATTTCTACTGCAATCAGCTTGAGGAACTTCTTACAGGCTATGGCGAGCTGTTCATGGTATGGTTCGACGGTGCTTGCTTCGAAGGTCCCGACGGAAGAAAGCAGGAATATGATTTCAAGCGCTACATAGAGCTTATCCGCAAGTATCAGCCCAACGCTTGTGTATTCAATGACCACGGTCCCGACGTTCGTTGGTGCGGTAACGAGGGCGGTAAGTCCAGACGTGCTGAATGGGCAGTTGTTCCTTGCGAGCTTTGCTACAGAGCAGAGGTTCAGAGCGGAGCAGGTCCTCTTGCAGGTGAGGGAGATCTTTCCTACATGCAGGCATACGACGGAAACATCGGTGAACTTCATAACATCATGTACTCCACAGGTCTTACATATACTCCTGCGGAAATTGATATGTCCATCAGACCCGGTTGGTTCTATCATCCCGATCAGGAACCTCATTCTCTTGAGAGACTGTTCAATACATACATCACATCTTGCGGTCACAACGCAGGCTTCAACCTCAACATTCCTCCCATGCCGAACGGCAGATTCGACCAGCGCGATATCGCACGTCTGAAGGAACTTGGTGACTTCATCAATTCCGAGTTTGCTGAAGAGAAAAAGATGCCGTACACAATTGAGAGAGAAGACCTGAGCGAAACACAGTGCCGCTTCACTCTCAAGTTCAATGAATGGCGTCACATCCGCTACGTTGTTCTCCGCGAGGATATCGAAAACTACGGTCAGAGATGCGAAAGCTTCCAGATCGCATATAAGATCGGTGACGAGCAGTTCTATACAGGCTTCTCCATCGGTAACAAGCAGATCTGCAGACTTAAGGACTACTATCTCAACCAGCTTGTTATCACAGTGACTGCAGCTCGTGATACCGTTCACCTCAAGGATATCGAGATCTTCAACTGCGTAGTTGATCATTAATCACAGAAAAATAACAGCGTGAAACTGCAATTTTAAGCAGCCACGCTGTTTTTGTTTATTCGCTTAGTCCGTGCCCATCGAGCCAATTTTTGAATTCACGATCCGACATAGCCTCTGAATTTTCATCAAGTACGGTCACAGCATTTTTCCTTTTTTCAGATTCAACCTTACTGAAAACACATCCGCAGTAATCCTGTCGGTAAAGTCCGTACTCGCCGGACAGCTCTATAGAACGCTTGTAACCGTTTTTCTTCTTGAAATCGGAGAAAAGATAGCTGATTCCGTATTCAGCTTCAAGTTCTGCGCCGATCTCGTTGAGCCACTCTGCGTTCTTGTAGGGGCTTATTGAGAGGGTAGTGGTGAAGTAGTCGAACCCACCGCTTTTTGCCGCCTCAGCCGTCCTGCGAAGCCGTAGAGCATAGCAGACACGGCACCGCTCACCACCCTCGGGTAAGTTTTCCATCCCACGAACTGCATCGAAAAATTCAGCGCTGTCATACTCAGGTGAGATCACGCTTGATGAGTAACCGGCATCACGCACAAATCGGTTCAACTCATCAAGTCTCACCGTAAATTCTTCCTCGGGATAGATGTTAGGGTTGTGAAAAAACAGAGTGATGTCAAAATACTGCGAGAGGTATTCGAGCACATAAGAAGAGCAGGGGGCACAGCATGCATGAAGCAGCAAAGAGGCCTTGTTCTCTGCCTTTGCAACCTTTGACAGCGTCTCTTCAAGCATGAGTCCGTAGTTGATTTTCATTTACATATCCTCCCCTGATGATTTGCTCATATTATAGCATACTCACACAGTTTTTTCAAGCGCGCAGCGGCATTTATCAAATCGCACTATTAATTACCTATATAATTAACAGTATCTATCAATTTCACTATTGAAATTATCGGAAAAGTATAGTATAATAAACTAATAATGCGAAAACGAAAGGATGGTGGCGTATGCTCTCTGCAATTAAGAATTTCGGTGTAACTTTTCTTATCTCACTCGCCATATTCGGCGTAATTGCATATTTTGCGACGGGATTTGTTACCGGTACAGTTACGGACATTCTTGAAAACGAGCAGGATAAGCTCAGCGAGATCATTCAGAATAACGATCCGATAGCAGATGAGACCGAGGACCCGTCTGACGATCCTGATGTTGTACCTGAAAAAGAGATCCTCGGTGAGAGCTTTAACTTTCTGATAGTTACCACAGACTTCAGGCCCGATGCTTTTGCTGATTATCTTCCCACTGAGGGCGACATAAAGCTTGGAGATCCTAATTATGTGTATCCCACCGATTACCTCGGATACCTTTCATCTGAATACAGAAAGTCGAATGTAACGTCGATCATAGTTGTTCGCATTGATAAGGAACGTGAGCAGGTTATATTCTCTTATGTGACACCGAAGATCCGCGTATTCACATCTGCCGGATATAAGACTCTCAGCGAGGTGTACGGACTTTACGGCATAGAAAGGCTTGCCGAGCACATTAATGGGTTGACAGGTCTGAAATATGACTATACATTCCTGCTTAACGGTTATAACATGGATGAGCTGGTTTCAATCGTCGGTTCACTCGGTGTAAGCGTTGCAAAAGACATATACTTCGACGGAAAATACAACACATTTGCTTCTCACAGTATTGTTGAGGTCACAGATAAAAAAGGCAATACAACTACTAAATCTGTGGCTAACGACAAAGTGCTTGAGGCAGGGTATATTGCTTTTTCTGCGGAGAACCTGTATAATGCGGCCTCTGTTATAGAGCATAGCGCTACGGAGCTTCAAACGAAACAGACTCTGTCGATTGAGACGGCACGAAGCTTCCTCACATATCTTGCGGGGCTTGACGAGGATCATCTGAAAACAGTTCTTGCACAGCTTCTGATAGATGAGGAAAGTTGGGATAGCATCCCAGAAATTATTGAGGAGATCAAGCGTCCCGAGCCGGAGGAAACATCAGATCCGTCAGGATCATATCTCCCGTTTGATACAACTCCTGTTGAAACGGAAACACTCTCTCCGGAGACTGAAGTTCCCGAAACAGAGGCGCCCGAAACTGAAGCTCCCTCAGAAGAAACTGAAGCTCCCGAAACAGATGAGCCTGAGAACGAACCCAAGCTTTTTGAACCGGATACCACTGTTTTTGAGAGTAACTTCACAATTGAAGAATTCTATGAGATATACGACCTCTTATGCTCGGTTCTCAGATATGAACATAAGATAATTACATATCCCGTAACATATATTGCGGCAACTGAGGACAGCGAAGAGTACTTTGCTCACGATATCAACCGTGCAACAGAACTCTTTAGTACTTACCGCAAGGTCCCCGAAACAAGTAAATAATAATTTAGATTTTCTATCGATAAAGGAAGGTAAACAATCATGAGAATGGCTAATGAAGCAAAAACAATGGATAAGATAGTTGCTCTTTGTAAGAACAGAGGCTTTATCTACGCAGGATCCGAGATCTACGGCGGTCTCTCAAACTCCTGGGACTACGGTCCTCTCGGCGTTGAATTCAAGAACAATGTTAAGAAGGCATGGTGGAAGAAGTTCGTAACAGAGTGCCCCTACAACGTAGGTCTTGACTCCGCTATCATTATGAATCCCCAGGCATGGGTTGCATCCGGTCACCTTGGCGGATTCTCTGACCCTCTTATGGACTGTAAGGTGTGTAAGAGCCGTCACAGAGCTGACAAGCTTATCGAAGACTACGCTTTCCAGAACGGCCTTGACGTTAACCCTGCAGGCTGGTCTGACGACGAGATGAGCGCATATATCAAGGAAAACAGAATCGGTTGTCCCGACTGCGGATCCATGGACTTCACAAGCATCCGTAAGTTCAACCTCATGTTCAAGACATTCATCGGCGTTACAGAAGAGAGCTCCAACACAGTTTACCTTCGTCCCGAAACAGCACAGGGTATTTTCGTAAACTTCAAGAGCGTTGCAAGAACAACAAGAAAGAAGATGCCTTTCGGTGTTGCACAGATCGGTAAGTCCTTCCGTAACGAGATCACTCCCGGTAACTTCGTATTCAGAACACGTGAATTTGAGCAGATGGAGCTTGAATTCTTCTGTAAGCCCGGTACAGATATGGAATGGTTCGAGTACTGGAGAGGCTTCTGCGCACAGTGGCTGTATGATCTCGGCATGACAAAGGAAAATCTCCGCCTCCGCGACCATTCTCCCGAGGAGCTTTGCTTCTATTCCAAGGGTACAACAGACTTCGAGTTCCTCTTCCCGTTCGGATGGGGCGAGCTCTGGGGTATTGCTGACAGAACAGACTACGACCTCACACAGCACCAGAAGGTTTCCGGTGAATCCATGGAATTCTTCGACGCTGAAACAGGCGAAAAGTATATTCCTTACGTTGTTGAACCTTCTCTCGGCGCAGACCGCGTAGCACTTGCATTCCTTTGCGATGCATACGACGAAGAAGTTATCGACGCAGAGAAGAACGACGTTCGTGTTGTTCTCCACCTGCATCCCGCTCTTGCTCCCGTTAAGGCTGCGATCCTTCCTCTTTCCAAGAAGCTTTCCGACAACGCTTCTGAGCTTTATGCAACTCTCTCCAAGAAGTTCACAGTTGAATTTGACGAAACAGGTTCCATCGGTAAGAGATACCGCAGACAGGACGAAATCGGTACACCCTTCTGCATTTGCTACGACTTTGAATCTGTTGAAGACGGCTGCGTAACAGTTCGTGACCGTGACACAATGGAGCAGGTTCGTATGCCTATCGCTGAAGTTGCAGCTTATATCGAAGCAAAGCTTGAATTCTGATATATATCGGAGAAAACTATGACTTTTACAATTAGATCAGGCGAATCTGTTGGTGTTGTACGCACTCTTGGCGGCGAGCTTATATCATTCATCAATGACGGTAAAGAGTACGTTTGGCAGGGAATAGAGGAGCATTGGAACGGCCAGGCTCCCATCCTTTTCCCGGTTTGCTGCAAGGCGAAAGATGATAAGATCGCTTTTGACGGCGTAGAATATCCCATGCCCAAGCACGGTATCGCAAGAAAGCGCGAGTTCGAGCCTGTGTATATTTCAAAGGACAAGGTAGTCCTTGAGCAGAGAGCAACTGAAGAAACTCTCAAGATGTTCCCGTTCTATTACTCTCTGAAGGCAGAGTATTACGTTAACGATGCGGGCTTTTCGGTTAAGTTCATCGTAAAAAATCTTGATAAAAACGAGATGACCTACTGCATAGGCGGACATCCCGGATTCAATGTTCCTCTTTCTGAGGAGGATGGCACTTTCGAGGACTACAGTCTCTACTTTGAAAACGCTGAAGGTTGTACAGTCTCTCTCACAAAAGACGGATACATGGACAGTAGCGTTCCGAAGGTTGATAGACTGAATGGCACAAATGAGCTTCCGCTTATCTATTCGGATTACGACAACGATGCGCTTATCGTTGAGAATCTGCCCGTAAAGTCTGTGAAGCTTGTATCCCGCAAGTCGGGTAAGGGATTTATGTTCAATTTCGAAGGCTTCAACGCACTTGGACTTTGGACACCCATCGGTAAGAAATCTCCGTTCATTTGTCTTGAACCATGGAACGGACTTCCCGCAGATGTTGACGAAACAACCGAGGCAAAAAGCAAAAAGTATTCTGTTACACTTGCTCCCGGCGAAGAACATACCGTGGGCTACAGCGTAGAGCTTATAAAATAATCATTACGGAGTAAAGTATGCAGCTTTGTAATCCGCAAACCGTTCGCGGACTTCTTGATAAATACGGTCTTGCCCCCAAAAAAGCATTCGGACAGAACTTTCTGATAAATCCCATGGTGCCCGAACGAATTGCAGACGCATCTGCATCCTTTGCGGATCAGTCGAAGCCAATGGGCGTTATCGAGATAGGACCCGGTGTGGGTGCTCTGACACAGTATCTTTGTCAGAATTACGATAAAGTTGTGGCTATTGAGATAGACCGCGGACTCATCCCCCTCCTTGGCGAGGCTCTTGAAGAATTCGACAACGTAACTGTGGTTGAGGCAGACTTTATGAAGATAGATCTGCCCGAGTTTGTCAGAGAACACTTCTCCGACATTCTTGACGCAGGCGGAACGATAGGCGTTTGTGCGAATCTTCCGTACTACATTACAACACCTGTTATCATGAAGCTTCTCGAATCCTATCCCATGACTGAAAAGCTTCCGTTCTCGTCAATCGTCGTCATGATCCAGCTTGAAGTGGCAAGAAGACTTGCAGCAAAAGCGGGAAGCGATGACTACGGCTCCATTACCGCCTCCATTGCACTCAGAGCAAAGGCAGAGAAGCTGTTTGACGTGTCTGCCGGAAACTTCCACCCAGTTCCGAAGGTAGCATCCGCGGTTGTGGGCATCATACCTCACAGCGGAATCAGGGAAGTGTACCCGGATGCTCCTGCCGACGAAGATGAGTGCCTGGCATTTGCCGATGATGTGAATGATCTGATCAACCTCGCATTCGGTCAGAGAAGAAAGACTCTTGTCAACGCACTTAGCGGAAAATACTCAAAAGAAAAAACCGCAGCGGCACTTGAGACTTGCGGCATTAGAGCTGATATAAGAGGAGAAAAGCTTTCTGCATCAGAATTCTGCAGGATAACTGATATTCTCACGACGAAATAATACAAAATTACAAAGAAAAGATCCGAAGACAGGGTGTCAACGGATCTTTATTTTTATATAAACAGTTCAACAGCGTGTTCGAGAATCTGTACAGTTCCTTCTGTAAAACTTCCGCCGGGCTCACCGTCCACAGTCCATGGCATTGGAACATCGGCTTGGAACTTTATGCTTTTAGCTTGAGCAAAGGTGATATACTCACTGCTTGTGTCCTGCATGAGCACTGCGCTGAGCATTTTTGCGCCGTCAACAGGTTTGTCGGGGTTACGAACCAGGATAAGCTCCATAAGGCCGTCGTTGATGCTGATGGGCTCTTTGATCTTCAAGTCAAATCCTCCAACTCGCTTGGTGTTTGATATCATGCCGTAGAGAAAATCCCCGTCAATTACACCGCCGTCGTATTCAAGACGTAGCTTCCAAGGCTTTATAGCAGGCAGGCTTTTGATGCCCTCAAGCAGATATGCGGTCCTTCCGAGATTTTGCTTAAGCTGTTGCGGAGTCTGATACGAGACCTCGGTAAACGCACCGAAAGCGGAAATATAAACAAAGGGCTTGCCGCAGAAAAGGCAAATATCAGCCTTGATTGGATCATTTGATACAATATGCTGTGCAACCTTCACGGGACTAAAGGGAATGCCCCAGCTTTTTGCAAAGTCATTGGTGGTACCTGAGGGGATATATCCGATTTGCGGCTTTTTGTTCAGGGAGAGAACACCTGACACGGTCTGGTTGAGAGTTCCGTCTCCGCCTGCCGAAACGATGACATCAAAGGATTCACCCAGTGCTGAAACTGTTTCCTCAATATCTGTTTTATTTTTGCTGATATGGGTGGTAACGTCGTACCCGCCATTCTCCAAAATGTCAATAATGTCTATAAGATGGGGCGTGATTGTAGCCTTAGCAGTAACGGGATTTATTATCAAGAGCAGTTTTTTCATATAAATACTCCAATATACCATTCATAACTAAATTATAACAAAAAAACATCCGCCGTAACACAAATAATCTTTACAAACATGTTAATATTTTGTTAATCGGAAGGGCATAGAAACAAAAAGGAGACTGACTCAAAATGAGCAATCTCCTTAATTTGTGCATTAATTCCGAAAGAAGTCGATTATTTGTACTTACGCTTTCTTGCCGCTTCAGCCTTCTTCTTTCTCTTTACGCTGGGCTTCTCATAGCATTCTCTCTTACGAAGCTCTGCCTGGATACCGGAACGCTGACACAGTCTCTTAAAACGACGAAGTGCACTGTCGAGAGACTCGTTCTCTTTTACTCTGATTTCTGCCATCTGTATTCCCTCCCTTCGCTTTGGGCAAAGGTAACAATAATTCGTTTACCTCTTGAATATTATACTTGAGTAATATCCTTTTGTCAATAGGTTTCAAATATTTATTTTTAATTATTGCAATATTTTGGGGCATTTCAGATGAATTTTAGCGAAACCTGAGCGATTTACTTTACCGGTTATCTTCTTGCATTGCAGCCCGGTGCGCGTGACTTATCAAATGCCGGATTATAGCCGTAGTAGTTGCGTGAGTCAAGGGTGTCAAGCACGCGACCAAGTGCCTCACCGAAGCGCTGATAGTGGACCACTTCACGCTGTCTGAGGAACTTGATAGGATCGCAAACATCAGGGTCATCGATCAAGCGAAGCAGATTGTCATAAGTTGTTCTTGCCTTCTGCTCTGCGCCCATGTCCTCGTGAAGATCGGTGATGGGATCTCCCTTTGACTGAATATATTTCATATCAAAAGGAACACCTGCGGCAGAAGCGGGGTAGACACCTGCTGTGTGGTCCACATAGTATGCATCAAATCCGTTTTTCTTGATGTCATCCATGCTCATGTTTCGAGTAAGCTGAGTAAAGATCGTTGAAATGATCTCCATGTGTGCAAGTTCTTCTGTACCTATTTGCTGCACATAATGCATCATTTTTTCTTCTTATGCATCATATGTTCGTATCGGAGGTGCGTATGAAAAACAGATACACTATGATAAATTCGGGTCTGTCGGACGGGTCAAAACTGAAAATCGGCAATAAGTTTAATAGGCTCCTGTGCGAGGGAATTATTTTGTCACTAAGGGATAGCGGCCACATTTGCGAAATGGAATACAGGAGGGCAAGAATCACGGTAGATCAAAAATTCGGGGAGAAACGCAAATGAAAATTGCAGCTTACTGCCGAGTATCTACCGAAAAATCAGATCAGATCAATTCGTATATTGGTCAGATACGCTATTTTTCAGAGATTACAGAGAGAAACACGGAATGGGAACTGTATAATATATACGCCGACGAAGGTATAAGCGGTACGTCAACATCGGGGCGCAGTGAATTCAACCGCATGATATCCGATGCTTATGACGGAAAGTTCCAGCTGATTGTCACAAAAGAGGTCAGCCGCTTTTCACGAAATATTCTTGATACAATCGCCTATACCCGTGAGTTGAAGCGGCTCGGTGTTGGAGTCATCTTCCTGACGGATGGGATAAATACCTTGGACGCAGACTCAGAGCTGCGTCTTTCAATAATGAGTTGTATTGCCCAGGAGGAGAGTCGCAAAACATCGGAGAGAGTTAAATGGGGACAAACGCGGCAGATGGAGAAGGGAGTGGTGTTTGGCAGATCATTGCTTGGATACACGGTTAAAAGCGGAAAGATGGCAGTCGAGCCAATTGGAGCGGAGCTTGTCAGGAGCATATTCAGCAAATATGTTTTTGAACAGAAGGGCACAACAGTTATTTCGAGAGAAATGGAGGAAATGGCGAGAGAAATGGGAATAATTCGCCAATGGACACCAGCATATATTTCTAAAGTACTGAAGAATGAAAAATATGCAGGAGATCTGCTTCAAAAGAAGACCGTCACACCGGATTATCTCACTCATACAAAAAAATACAACCGCGGAGAGGAAAGTCAGATATACATCAGAGACCACCATGAGCCGATAGTCGACAGGGAGGTGTGGAACGAAGCCCAAAGCAGGCTTGAAAGAAGAAATAAGCAGAAGGGCGGTACATCATGCTCTGTGAGATATGCTTTTTCAGGGCGAATAAAGTGCGGAGTATGTAAAAAAAGCTTTGTCTCCCGTAACAGATCAGGGAAAAACGGTAAATACAAAACTTGGGTATGCGGTGGCTCACTTGCGAGCGAGGTAAATCGTGGAGAGAAATGCACGGTCGGAGTGTCGGTGAGGGACTTTGAACTCTACTCAATGGTAAAGCTTATTATATCTTTGATAGATATTGACAGAGGTAAGTTACTCAAAATTGTTATGGATGCATGTGACAATTCAAATATTAGTGAAGCGCGCAGAAGGGAAATTTCAAAAGCAGCAGAAAGCCTTCTGTCGGGGGAGACAGTCTGCGATGCGATAGTCAAGCAGTTGGTTGAGACTGTATTCGTATATCCCGATAAACATTGTGAGGTGAAACTGAAAAATACAGATAGCATGTGGACTTTTGTGCGTGATAATCATAGGGAAACCATGTAATATTATGGCGAAAAAGGAATAATAATTTATTATTTCTGTGAAATAACTATTGCATAATTTATCATCGTGTGGTATAATTATTCCAAATCATACGACTATGTCGGATTAATGATGACTAATTATCTGGAGGACATTATGACTAAGACAAAAAAGATCGTACTCGCCGTTGCGATAGTGCTGATTATTGCGGCACTCGTATATGCGGGCGTTACAGATGCGGCAAACGGAACAGTAGCTTGTCCAGACTGTGGCACAGCGGCTGATCTCGCTTGCGAAACATGCGGCGGTGAAGGTGCTGTTCGTGGTACACTTTGGGCTATTCTGCCACCCGTTATTGCTATCGGACTCGCGCTCATCACAAAGGAAGTTTATTCCTCACTCTTTATCGGTATCATTGCCGGTGGACTTCTCAGCACAGGATTCTCATTTACCGGTACTGTAGATGCAGTTATCAACGACGGTCTCATTGCCGCTGTATCCGGTACTGCCGGTATCTTTATCTTCCTTGTAGAACTTGGAATTATCGTTGCCCTTATTAATAAGGCAGGCGGCTCTGCTGCATTCGGTAACTGGGCAAAGACTCATATCAAGTCCCGTGTAGGCGCAATGCTTGCTACATTCCTTCTTGGTGTGCTTATCTTCGTTGACGACTATTTCAACTGCCTCACAGTAGGCTCCGTAATGCGTCCCGTTACAGACTCCAAGAATATCTCCCGCGCAAAGCTTTCATACATCATCGACGCAACAGCTGCTCCCGTTTGTATGATCGCGCCCATTTCCTCTTGGGCTGCTGCAGTTGCAAGCTATGCCGAAGAAGGTCAGGGTCTCTCTCTGTTCATCAAGGCTATTCCTTACAACTTCTATTCCATCCTTACACTCGTATTCATCATCGCAATTTCTCTTATGAAGTTTGACTACGGCCCGATGAAGCTTCACGAGTTCAATGCAATCAACAATAATGACCTTTACACAAGCGGCGACAAGAATGAGGCTGTTGAAGTAACTCCTTCCTCTAAGGGTAGAGTTATCGACCTCATTATCCCCATTATTCTTCTCATCGGCTTCTGCGTTCTCGGTCTCGTTTACGTTGGCGGTATATTCGACGGTGCTACATTTGTTAACGCATTCGCTGATACAGATGCAACAGTAGGTCTGCCTTGGGGCTGCCTTATCGCTCTTGCACTTATCATCATTTATATGCTCGCTCGCGGCGTTGTTTCTCTTAAGGAAGCAATGGAATGTGTTCCTCAGGGCTTCATTGCAATGGTTCCCGCGATCCTCATTCTCACATTTGCAACATCCCTTAAGAACATGACGTCTCTCCTTGGCGCAAAGTACTACGTTGGTGATCTTATGGCAGGTAACGCTGAAACACTCGGCGCATTCCTTCCCGCTATCATCTTCCTTGTTGCTTGCGTTCTCGCATTTGCAACTGGTACATCTTGGGGTACATTCGGTATCCTCATTCCTATCGTTACAGCTATTTTCCCCGCAGGAAGCGAACTCCTCATCATCGGTATGTCCGCATGCCTCGCAGGTGCTGTTTGCGGCGACCACTGCTCTCCCATCTCCGACACAACTATCATGTCCTCTGCGGGCAGTCAGTGCAACCACCTCAACCACGTATCCACTCAGATGCCTTACGCAATCACCGTAGCAGCAATTTCCGCTGTTATGTTCGCAATCTCCGGATTTGTTCAGAACATCTGGATCTGCCTGCCCCTCGGTATCGTTCTTACAATCGCAACACTGTTTGTTATCAAAGCTGTTACAAACAAGAAGACTGCACAGCAGTAATCACTAATTCAAAAAAGATCCGTTATCCTTCGGGGTAGCGGATTTTTTGATGCAATTTATGTATTCTGTACCTATATCGGTAAGTATGCCGGCAACATCGCGGTTGGGCATAACGTAACGCTGATTAAGGTATCTCATTGACGCACCGAGTTCACCGTCCGGACCGCCAAGCTGTGAGAGGATCATCTTAGCGAGAGCAGGATTGGGATTTTTGATCTTTACAGGGTACTGCAGTTTCTTTTCATATATCCACATAATTCATTATATCCTTTCTTTATCAAAGTTCCCAGGGCCATGGCTCGCTTACCCATTTCCAACAATCTGTTGACTGATTATTGTACATGGTAAGCGGACCGTATTTTTCTTCATAGACGGCAAGCGCCTCTTTATACAGCTTACTGTATTTGTGATAGTGGTGAAGGGCGGCGCGGCAATGAGGATGGGTGTCAAGATACAAAACGGTCTCAGTGACAACAAAGGAATAGTTCTGTATTAATTTGAGTAATTTCTTTTGCTCGTTCATAATAATGTTTTCTCCTTGCTTATCTTGATCTCTTAACGACAACTGCTGCCGCATCCATAATAAAATGGCTTATACAGCTCCGTAAACATAGTTCCGTGAGACATAGCATCCTCTTCGCAGTACAGATTCTGCCAAATCTGATCGGGCGTATAGGCCATTGCAAGAGAATAAGACGCGAGACAGTTGTTTTTGCCGCAGCCTTCATCACACTGTGAATTGTCCGGACGGCTTGGTCTTGTGATTTCCTGCCGAGCTTCAACGCGTGATCTGACCTGACAGCGACTTGCCGCGGAATTTGCTGATCCGTAGTCTCTGTCGCCATATGAGCAGCATGTTGTATTTTCTTCATTCAGTATTCTCTCAAGCATATCGTCGTCGATACGCTCGCGGGGAGTGCTGGGGTATTTTCTGTATTCCATGATCTTCTGATAATTCCTCCGAGATAGTTTGAGAACGGTTTACATTCTCATGTGCAGTATATGTTAAGAAAGTGAGTCGGGACACAAAAAAGTTTTCTTTATAACACAACTTGTAAATGTGGCAAAAGTATGGTATACTGTAGCAAAATGATATTGACGGAGAGAATATGCTTAAAGTAGATATATACACAGACGGCTCCTGCCTTAAAAATCCGGGTCCCGGTGGCTGGGGAGCAATACTTGTGTACAAGGGTGTAGAGAAAGAGCTGTCAGGCGGTGAGGCAGACACTACCAACAACAGAATGGAGCTGACAGCCGCTATAGAGGCGCTGAGAGCTCTTAAGAAGCCTTGCAAGGTTACAATGACTACCGACTCAAAGTACCTCTGTGACGGGATAGGAAAGGGCTGGGCGCAGTCCTGGAAGAATAAGGGCTGGAGACGAAGCGATAATTCACCCGCGCTCAATCCTGATCTGTGGGAGGAGCTTCTCACACTATGCGAGACTCACGATGTTGAGCTTGTTTGGGTAAAGGGGCACGCAGGCCACCCTTATAATGAACGCTGTGATGAAATGGCGCAGTCAAGGGCGAGGGAATACCAGAATGGATGAGCTTTTAATAAAAATCATCCTCTTGTGGATTGCCGTTGTTTCTCTTGTTTCCGTAATCATTACTGTCGCAGACAAAATAAAAGCGCGGCGTGGAGCGTATAGAATCTCCGAGGCCGCACTTATGATCTTTTCAGCTCTTGGCGGATCTGTCGCAATGCTTGTTACAATGCTGATTATCCGTCATAAGACAAAACATATTAAATTCATGCTGGGAATACCGATTATTATACTGTTTCAGTTGATCATCGCAGTTTACGCAGTCACTCGCCTGCTTTGATTACCTGCCTGTATGTAGCACTGCCAAGTCGCATTGGGTGAGAATCTGTGTATTCTTTCAGTTCTTCATCCATGTGCTCATACGCATCATCACTTACTATCATAACCTTCGGGTCACCTATAAGGCTGATTCCGAAGGATTTTTTATATACAGGACTGTGCACGGCGAAAATGAGAGTATCCGCATCATCGGTGAGGGACAGAACATCATAATTCGACTCATTGAATGAACCTGAGAGAATTACCGTGGTTTCGTCCCCAACATCAATTCTTACTGACGTAATCGGATGCGATGACCTACTGATATAAGTTCGGTCGGCAAGGGTAATTATTGCGTCTCCAAATACAAAACTGCCCCCACGCGGCAAAACCAGTATATCAATTCCGCCTGCTTCTGCAAACTCACACATGGAAGCGAAAATACCTTCTTCGCGCTCGTTAATTGGCTCGGGCAAGATCACGCATCGCAAAATCTCCCTGCTGCTGATTTGAGAAAGAAGACTTATGTGCTTGTTATGGTAATGAGTCAGAAGCAAATATTCTATCTCGCATCCGTGCAGCTCTGCAGATTCGTGAATCAGACTGCTTGCAAATCCATATGAGGCATCAGAGATATCTGCAATTAGGATCTCTCCATTTGACTTAATAACAAATCCGTCATTCTTGTTTTCGGTAATGTATGAAATACGCACATTCACCTTGTCAAAGGATTGCACGGCGAATATTGTGCAGAAGAATACAGCGCATAAGGAAAATGAGCTGATGAGAAGTGTGATCCTTCGTTTTTTCTCTGCTAACGGAAGAATTATCAATAACGCAGCAATGGGAATGAGAAAATATACGCTGAAGTTATAGTTTACTGAAAGCATCACCCATTTTCCGCCACCTACCCAACCGGCAAGTCTGTTTAGAAGTTCAGTAAATCCTGTGATGCAAAATGAGAAGGGAGTTATAAACACGGCGAGGGGATACAAAACCAAATATGCCATCGAGATATACATAAACAGCGTGATCAGCGGTATAAATATTACATTTGCAGGGATAGATACGAGGGAAATTTCTCCGAAATATAGCCAAATGATAGGCATTACCGAGAGGGTTACAAGAGTAGTAAGGGCAAAGGTCTCTCCGCAAGAAACAAGGAATCGCTTGAACCTATTTCCACCGCGCAGATTAATTCCGTGCTTTTCCCGAAGCTCTCTGTATACAGATCCTTTGACAGTCTGAAACACGATACAGCTGTATGTTGCGAGGAAGGATAGCTGTAAACCGCAGTCAAGCGTGGCGTAGGGGTTAAGCAGCACAAGAATCGTTCCTGCTATGGCAAAGGAGTTGATTATGTTTGCACGCTTGAAGAGCAAGATTGAGAACTGTGCCAAAAGATGCATGACACCCGCTCTGACAACAGAGGCAGAAAAACCTGTAACGCCCATCATGAACAGGATAACTGCCATATTTATCATCGCTCTGTGCTTTCTCTTGACTTTTGTTTTCTTGAATGCACTCTCAAGCATGGCAATTATTATCGAGAAGTGGGTTCCGCTGACCACAAGGAGATGAGTTATTCCTATCCTCGTGAAATCCCGTTCAATGGTGTCTGATAGGTATTCCTTGTTGCCGAGGAGAACAGCGGAAGCAAACCCACCCGACTCATATCCGCAGTGAGCCACAAGCATGGATGTAAGGCGCCCGTTGATTTTGTTAAAAAATCTTCCAATGTCTATTGAGCCGTCAACACCCACCGCAGTTAGATTCTCATCTTTGGCAACAAGCAAGATGTTTTTAGAGAGATAATATCTTTTACCGTCAAATACTGTACTGCTTACTGAATCAAGTGTTGAATAGAGAACACTGCCTGATATAAGGCTTCCTTCCTCAAGATATCCTGCTTCTGTATTAAGAAGTAGCTTTGTTCCTGCCGGGAGATACGCTGACTCTTTGACTGTAGCAACGTATCGTGAGGCATATGAAAGTGCAAACACACAGTCTTCTACCTCAAGCAAAACATTGTCTTCTTTGCCTGCGTTCTTTTCAATATTGTCTATGCGAATATTTAAGCAATATATGGAAATACATCCCGCAACAATGGTGGCGGCAAGGATCAAGTATAGCCCGAGTCGAGTTGCCTTGTTTATAATACGGTTAAGGTCTGTCCGTGAGAGGAAAAATATGAGTAAAATTGATAATACTGAGGCGCAAATGAATACCATCTTTGCTTTCATGTCGAGATAAGCAAAAATGCAGGATGACACGAAGAAGGAGAGAAACATTGCCACAGTTGGATATTTTTCAATCAGCTTCATATACCGCTCCGAAAGTTGTGATACCAAATAATACCACATTATTTCGGAAAAGTATATAGTACTTTACAAAATATCCTCCAGCACGTCAAACATAGTGCAGGGAGTCACATTTCCATTCACGAGAATGTCAAAAATTTGTTTTGCTGTCTTCAGCTTTCGCGTGATGTCAAAGGCTAACTTGTATTCGGTCACACCGTTCTGTGTCGCGTCGACTCTCACGGAATATACCGTATTGCAGCTGAGAATATATTTGCTTTTCAGTAAGCTGTATTCAAGAAAAATTTCCTCCACAGTAGTCTTTTTGTATTTGATTAGCTCAAAACGATGATTATCCATGTTGAATCGTACTCCGTTCAATGTTGTAAATGGATTATATCATTTGAAATCTTCACGAAGATTAATTTTTTGGCAATAATAGTTTAGTTTACTAATCAATTAATATTTATTGGGATAAATTGTTAATCAGTGGGTAAAAACACAATATATGGTATGTTTTCAGAAGAAAATGGGAGAACTTTTGTGTTGAAAGTATTATTTATAGTGACTTCGAATTATTAGTTCGCGTGAAAATGTAGTTCGATAGCTTTCAAGAGAGACAAAAACTATGTAATTGTTTGGGAAATATCGGAATTATTTAATCGAGTAATGATTCAGTTTAACAATTTTGCACCAAAAACAGCCTAAAAAAATAAATTTGTGCGATTTTGTGTGAAGAATAAACTTTTCACGCAAAAACCTCACATTAACTATATCTTGTGACAGAAAAAGCGCCATGCTAACAGCACAGCGCATTATTTCAGTTTACAGTTGTTACAATTATTTCTGCTTTACCGTCAATTACGACTTCTCCTGTTCCTGCGGGTATAAAATAACTTTCGCCTTTTGCAATGGGAAGTGTAAAGTTGTCAGACATTATTACCGCATTATCTGCGTCAATTACAAGAATTGAGATAAAGCTATCATCACCGGCAGTGAGCCCAATTGGTAACTCGGAGCATGCCTTATATTTTACGGAGGTGAAATACTCACATGAGCAGAGTATCTCGCCGCTCGACTCGCAGGGAACTGAGAAACGAATAGCGTTAATTTCATCCTCGCTTCTTACTTTGATAACATCAAGAGCCTTTTCTGTGTGAAGCTGGCGAAGAGAACCGTCCGCTTGTCTGCGTTCGTAGTCATATACTCTGTATGTTATGTTGGAGTTCTGTTGAATTTCAGCGATAAGTATTCCCGCGCCGATTGCATGAACCTGACCGGAGGGAATGAAATAGACATCCCCGGGCTTAACTTCTACGTAGCACATTTTTCCTTCGGTTTTTCCGGACTCAACTGCTTCAGCAAGCTCTTCAACAGTGCATCCGTCAGTTAAACCGTAAACAAGCTTAGCTCCGGGCTCGGCATCAATTATGTACCACATCTCGGTCTTTCCAAGCTCACCCTCATGCTCGAGAGAGTACTCATTGTCGGGGTGTACCTGAATGGATAGCTTGTCGTTGGCGTCAATAAATTTGATAAGCAACGGGAAACGGTCGTACTTTTCAGCATTGGAACCCAGGATAGCAACGGGATCTCTGCCGATGAATGTACCAATCTCAACACCGGCATATTCACCGTTGTCAATAATGCACATTTCATTGTTGCGGACGGAAAGCTCCCATGATTCAGCAAGCTTATCAAAAGGGGCAGTTTTGTTATATTCGCGTTTCAGCTTGTCACCGCCCCAAATTATCTCTTTGGACACGGGGCGCATAAGCATAGGGTATTTCTTCATATTAAACCTCTGAAATGTTGTGTGTTATTTAGAGTACAGTAAATTCTCAAGCCAGTTATGGCGAATCTCCATAGCAAGGCCGAGATGCGCGCTGTTACCTCCACGTAAGGAACCGATGATTTCGGGAATTTCGCTACCTTTCAGCCGATACTTGTTTGTAAGCAGATTCTTAATGAGTGCAATGAAGTCTTCTGTAGGAAGTATTGATTCGATTTCCAAAATAACTGCATGCGGGTTCATCATTTTAATAGTATTATAGAGCGCAAGTGCAATTTCTTCCGCACAAGCTTCCGGACTTTTGGAAATTTTGATTTTGTCTTCGAGGGTAAGACCGTCAAAGCAAAGCGTAGCTCCGAAATCGCTTACCTTTTCATCACGTCCCGCCAGAATGTTTCCGTTAAGAATAAATGCACCGAGCATGATTTCGTAACTGATATACCAATATAGGATACCTTTTTCCTTATGGCCGGGGATTATAGTAGCGTTATATAAAGCTGCGACATTGGTAGCGGAACTGACAATTATATCGGTGCTCGGGAAATATTCGGAAAATTTGGCGTGCAAATTGATGGATGATATTTCCGGAAAATGAGAATTTACGGCGATATCCTTGCTCTTCATGTATGATCCCACAACCGAAACTCCGATTGCAAGGCAATTTGCTATGTCGTAGTTCTGGAGAAGATATTCAAGAATTTTCCCCATGATGTTATCGACATTTTCAGAGAAGGGAATATCAGCCTGAAAATCGTAGCGCTTTATATATATAAGCTCCATGCGGAGATTATATAGTGTAACGATAAATTTGTCGGGGCAAACATCAACCATTACCATATACATATTCTCATTAACGCTGAGAGAACCTGCCCGTCTGCCTGCGTGAGGTTTTGCCTCAAGCACCTGTGAAATAATCCCGGTGTCGATGAGAGATTCTGCTATTTTGCCGACAGTAACGAGGCTGAGGCCCGTCTTTTCCGAAATTTCCGCCCTTGTGATGGATTTCGAGAGTGTGATTTCGGAAAATATTGCTTTGGTATTCTCATATTTGATGTTTTTTAGTGTAGTCTCGCTCATTCAAGTTCCTCTTAAAATTGTATATTATGTCAGATAATGAATTTTTGAGTTATAGTGAATTTTTATATTCAAGAAAGCGTGATACCATGTACTCGCCGAGGGTGTGTGCATATCTTGCGAAATCAACAGCAAATGCGTCAGGCAAGCATCCATAGTTTACCTCAAAGGTAAGGTCTCCCGAATATCCTTTATTCGCAAGAGCATTAAGCACATGATCCCAGTTTATGTGTCCCATAAAGGGAAGATTGTGATTGTCATACCTTCTGTTGTTATCGTGAGTATGTGTGGCAATAATTTTGCTCTTCAGCCTTCCCATGGCGTCGCAGATGTCGTTTCCGTATGCCATATGAGTGTGACCGAAATCCCAGCAAACACCAACCGAATCACATTTGAAGCGCGAAACGATAGCGTCTACTTCCTCTACGTAAGAGCAAAAGCGTACTCTGTGATCATCGTTTCCGATCCACTCAAACAGGGTCTCCATAGCAATTTTCACACCGTGCTTTTCGGCTCTTTCAACAACAGGCGCATAAACGTCGTATATCGTGTCAATCACCTCATCATAGTCCCACTGAGCGTAGTTTTTCTTGTACCAAGTGTCTGCATGTACCACAAGACAGTCGGCACCAAGAACAGCGCAGTCGTCAACGCATTCGAGAAGCCTGTCTTGAAATCCCTCAGGCATCAGTCTGCCCTCGAAGAAAGGAGCGTGAGCCTGATTGACGGACAATCCGATCTTATCGCAGTAGTCACGATAGCCGTGTATCCACTTTTCATGGTCTGTGTCGTCTTCTGCGTGTGTCATAGAATGCATACTGAAGTCAATAGTATCAAAGCCACCCTCACGGATGATCCTCAGAGATTCTGTACGCGGTCTCATCGGAAGATTGGGTCTGCCTCTAAAATAACTTTCGTTTATTGATATTCTCACAGAGAATCACATCCTCTCGCACGCAAATACGCCCATTTATACTATTCTATCACAAACGACAGGAAAAGTCAAACAAAAAAAGAAAAAACCACCTCAAAAAGAGATGGTTGACCCGCCCTAAGGGATTTGAACCCATGACCATCGGAATCGGAATCCGGTACTCTATCCGGGCTGAGCTAAGGGCGGATATGCTCGTGGGATGTATTATACCATAATAATCCTCCAAAGTAAAGAGAAAAAAGAAAATCTTGTTGTCGAAATTTGTGTTTTATTCCAAAAAAATTACTGCAACTCATAATATTTTACTGCAAATAATTGAAAAATTACAAATGATATGTTATAATGACTTATCACAGTAAAATTATCGGGTATATTTATAGTATGGTTATTATTTCACATAACGCAGAAGAAACCGAAGCTCTCGGTGCAAGACTTGGAGAGTCAATACAAAACAGTGATAAACTGTTCTTTATTGCAATGTACGGAGACCTTGGCGCAGGTAAGACGGTTTTTGTCAGAGGACTGGCATCTGTGCTTTCACCGGGAAGTCGCGTGAAGAGCCCTACCTATACACTTGTAAATGAATACAGAAAGGGTAGCCGCCCGCTTTTCCATTTTGATCTCTACAGGATCTCCGACTCTGACGAGCTTGACGGATTCGGTTTTGAAGAGTATCTGAAGAACGGAAACTGCATAGCTGAGTGGAGTGAAAACCTCGGAGACGATATACCGGAGAACACAATATTCGTAAAGATAGAAAAAATCGGAGAAAGCGACCGCAGAATTACCGTTGACGGCGCTGAAATATAATTATGAAAATACTCTCACTTGACACAAGTGCAAAGACAGCAACAGCCGCTCTTGTTTCTGACAGCGAGCTGGTTGCTGAATATTCTATACTGACAACAACTCACTCGACAACGCTTCTTCCTATGATAGAGTCCATTTTCAAGCTTGCAGGTATCAAGGCAGAGGACGTTGACTTGTATGCTGTTACAGTCGGCCCCGGCTCATTCACCGGAATCAGAATCGGAGTTTCAACAGTAAAGGGACTCGCATTTGCATATAACACACCCTGTGTTGGAGTTTCTGCACTGTCGGCAATGGCAGAAAACCTTGGTGGACTTGATGGCATCATAGTACCCGTTATCGACGCACGACGTGACATGGTATATACAGCACTGTTCAGATCATTACCTGACGGAAGTGTTGAAAGACTTACTGAGGACATGCAGATATCTATTGACGAGCTTTTTGAGCTTCTCGGTGAATATCGTGACACAAGGATATACTTCACCGGAGACGCTTACACAAAGGTGTCTGAAAGATTCTCGAATCATGAGCAGGGCATAACTCCCGTTAAGCTTCGTGCCCAGTCAGCTTACGGTGTCGCATCTGCAGGACTTAAGCTTTGGAATAACACAGAAGATAAATCTGCATTAACAGCCGCTGCACTTATGCCTGTGTATCTCAGAAAATCTCAGGCGGAACGCGAGCGTGAGGAAAGACTTGCGGCAGAGAATAATATACAGTAACAACGGAGGAAATTGAACTATGGATAAGAAAAAACTCGTTCTTGCATCTGACCATGCAGGATTTTACCTGAAAAATGCGCTTGTTAAGATGTTTACGGAAGCGGGATATGATGTAATCGACTGCGGAACAGACTCTGATGCCAGCTGCGACTATCCCGTATTTGCCGAGAAGCTTTGTAATACTATCAACTCAGGTGAAGCAGAGCTGGGAATCCTTTGCTGCGGCACGGGAATCGGCATGAGCATGGCGGCGAACAAGGTCAAGGGCATCCGTGCTGCTTGCTGCTCTGATATCTTCAGCGCAAAGTTCACTCGACTCCACAACGATGCAAACGTGCTTTGCCTTGGCGCACGAGTTGTTGGCGAAGGACTTGCTTGGGAGCTTGCAGAATGCTTTGTAACCACTCCTTTTGAAGGTGGAAAGCATGCTCGCCGAGTTGGTCTCATTCACGATATCGAAAATAAGCAGTAAGTAAAACAAGATAATCTGACAATAACAGGAGGGAGAATGCAAATGAAGAATTACATTGTTACAATCACCAGACAGTATGGTAGCTGTGGACGTGCGGTTGGCGAGAGGCTTTCAGAGCTTCTCGGATATAAGTTTTACGACAAGAATCTGATTACCATGGCGGCTCAGAGAAGCGGTTTGAGCAGTGAAGTTCTCGGAAATGTAGACGGCCAGGCGGCAAACAGTCTGTTATATACTCTTGCTCTTGGCTCCTCATCATACAACCACGGCATGAGTCAGGTTAATCTTCCCATCAATGATAAGCTGTTTGTACTCCAATCTGAAATTATTAAAGAACTTGCCGATTCCGACGATGGTGCGGTTATTGTCGGACGTTGTGCTGACTATGTTATTTCGGGAAATCCCAGACTTGTGAGGATATTCATCTGCGGTGAATTCTGCAACCGAGTAAAGCGGGTCATGGCACGTCACGGCCTCACAGAATCTCAGGCTAAGGATATAACAATCAAGACTGATAAGCGCCGCGCGAACTATTACAGCTACTATACAGGGGATAAATGGGGTAAGCTGGATAAATACGACCTTGTCATTAACACTGACAATATGACTGTTGAAAAGGCAGCTCAGCTTATTGCGAGTTATCTCGCAATTCTTGATGCCGAATAATCTATATTCTCAAACTAAAGGGACAGGTGATCTGTTCCTTTTTTATTTGTCATACCGGTCGCTATATAAGCATATATTATATTACAGCATAGAGTTGGGTGGTGTAATATGGATAAGTCGGAAAGACAGGCTCTCGGATATCTGCCCCCAGTTGTAAAAACCGCAATTTTGACTGTTATGGGACATAGCAAGGAACAAATCAACGAGATTCGAATAAGAACGAACAGACCGCTTTGCCTTGTAGTCGGCAGAAATAATGTGGTAACAGATCATGTGTGCACCGACCTTGACCTTGAGTACGTTATGTCAAAGCTGTGCAAGGGCTCACTGTACTCATATGCAGAGAACATAAAGGACGGCTTTGTGGCGGGAGAGGGCGGAATCAGAGCAGGGGTGTGCGGACGAGCTGTAGTTATTGACGGCAGTATCGACTGTGTGAGGGATATAACGTCAATCAATATCCGAATACCGCACAGAGCAGTCGGCGCGGCTGATGAGCTTTACAGTCTTGTAACAAAGCACGGAAGCACGCTGGTTTACTCAAAACCGGGTATGGGAAAGACGACACTACTCCGAGAACTGATACCGCTTTTGGCGAATATAAAAAATGGCAAGAAGGTTTCTGTTATAGATACCAGATATGAACTGCATACAGGTTCAGACTGTGATGATATGGCTGATATTTTCCTTGGATATCCGAGAGCTCCCGGCATGCTGTCAGCGGTACGCACAATGTCGCCTGAATACATAATTTGTGACGAGATAGCCGATGCGGGAGATATTGAGGCAATACTTTCTGCCCACTCTTCGGGAGTATCGGTTGTTGTATCAGCTCATGCCGGTACGGTTGAAGAGCTATACAAGAACCCACATATCGGCGAACTGATCGAGCTTGGGATATTCAGTGTACTGTACGGAATAAAAGATAATGGTCATGAGGTGACATTTTATAATGACAGAAAGCATAGTTAAAATAGCAGGATCGGTCATATTGCTTGCAACATCTATATATTTTGGGCAGGTTAAGATAACTGCAGAACGCACAAGAATAAAAATATTGTCATCATTTGGGGATATGATCAAATATATTGGGGAGAAGATAGAGCATTTTTCCTCTCCGCTTCCGGAAATATTATCTGAATACAACAACCCTTACCTTGAAAGTGTTGGATATCTTGACGCTATAAGATCACACGGACTTTCGTTAGTTCCCGACTGCCTTAAGATATCGCAGAATCACGAGGAATACATACTGATAAAGCGTTTCACCGACAGTATCGGCAAGGGATATAAGGATGAAGAGGTTACGCTTTGCAAGTACACCCACCAAAAGCTTGCGGAACTTGAAGAAAAAATGAGTGCCGTGCTTAAAGATAAAGAAAAACTGTACAGAACGATCCCGCCTATGCTGGCATTGTCTGTAATTCTGATATTGATATAAATGAGGACGTATGGATATTTCAATTATTTTCAAGATTGCAGGTGTCGGACTTCTGATCGCGGTAGCTCACCAGATATTACAGCGCTCAGGCAGAGATGAGCAGGCATTGCTTCTTTCACTTGCCGGTGTTGTGTTTGTTTTACTGATTCTTGTTGGGCAGATTGGGGATCTTTTTACAAAAATCAGAGGAATATTCGGAATATGAGTGAGATATTTTCACTGTGCGGAATCGGACTGTGTGCTGTTTTTACTATATCCGTTATTCGAGAAATTTACAGCGGATATGTCAGGCTAATCGTTCTTGCGTTTTCTGTATTCTGCATCGCGTTAATAATCCCGAACCTCCAAAATGCAGTAGGGTTCATCAAAGAGGTGGCGTCAAAGGGTAACGGCGAGTTTGTTGAAGTCTTGCTCAAAGCGCTCGGAATAACCTATCTTTGCTCCACTGCTTCAGAGATATGCTGCTCAGTAGGTGAAGGGAGCGTTGGCAGTCACATTGAAACTGTAGGGAAAATCGAAATTCTCGCTCTCTCACTGCCGCTTTATCGAGATCTTCTTGAAATGACGCTTCTATGAAATACACACGACTTATTTTGTTGACATTGATCGCTATCTTCTTGACCACATCTGTAGAAGGAGCTGAGCACTCCTATTCCGGATCAAACACGGGAGAGTATGCTGCTAAAACTGAATGGGACAATCTTATAACAGCTCTGCCGGATGACATTAAGAATGAAATTGACGACATCGACCCATATTCTCCGGAGAATGCCGTAACGTCTGTTCGAGAGAAGTCTTCGATGGGATACTGGTTTAGTCGCGCATGGGATGCTGTAAATGATACTCTGCATAATATGTTTCCGAGTGTACTGCCTGTATTTTCCCTTGTGCTTCTTCTTGCGGCTGCAAAAATGATGCTTCCAGATTTATCTGTTGAGCTTTCGGAAAATTTCTTGATGCTTGGCAGGCTTGCTGTCGCAATATCTCTGTTCAAAATCACTTTTGGTATTCTTGAGAGCGCACAAATATATTTGTCAAACATATGCAAGGTTATGAATCTTCTCACACCTGTCATGCAAGCGGTGTATCTTGCCGAAGGGTCTCTCACTCGATTAAGCGTCTCGACAACGGCGGTAATGATAACGGTGAATGCAGTGGGTTTTGTCAATACCCGAGTAATGGCACCGTGTACAACAGTGCTTCTTGCTCTATCAGCGGTTTCGAGAATTTGCGATGACGTAAAGCTTGTTGGACTGACTGCTGGTATACGGAATCTTATTATGCGGATATGGCAGATCGTCACAATAATGTTCTCATTCATGCTCGGCACACAGTCAGTAATTGCAAGCTCTGCAGATAATCTTGCCGCAAAAACGGTGAAATTTGCCATTGGGTCGTTTATACCGATGGCCGGCGGCGTTATGGCTGAGGCATACAATACAGTAAAAGAGGGATTGTCGTTTGTCAAAACAACAGCGGGTATAGGCGGAATAATCATTATCCTGCTGCTACTAATTCCGGGAATTATTCCACTTGTGGTATATAAGTTGTCGGTAATAATTCTCTCAAGTTTGGCAGTAATGCTGAAGCTTGACGGAATCAGCGAACTGTTCGACGAGGTGAAGGGAATAGTCGAGATCATCACCGCAATAGTACTTTACACCTCGCTGATGCTTGTCTTTGCCATCATACTATTTACAAAATCTCAGGTGTAATGATGAAAAGCTATCTCAATACCTTGATAATCGCTATGGTTGTCTCACAACTTGCCATAAGATTCGCTCCCGGAAAAGAATCGGCAAGGAAGTACGTTAGCTTTGTGTGTGGTCTGGTCGTAATGCTGTGCCTGCTTGAGCCGATATCAGCCGGAATCAAAAATGCAGGAAAGCTGTTTTCTGATATAAAAGATATGTTCACTTATTCGGAAGAAGAGGTTGCGACAGAGGACAAATATTTCGAATCAGCAAGCGTAATAATGTCGTATGTTTCGGACACCTACCGCATAGAGATTGAGCGAATAAAAATGACCTTAATTACCGATGATTTCGATGAGAGTGTCATTGAGATACATATTTTCATAAAAGACTGCAATTCAGAAGTTCAGAATGAAATTGAGAAGGAACTGTCAAAAGAGCTGTCCGTTCCGATTTTTGTGTTTACGGGGTAAAAATATGAAGATCAAAAAGTATTTTGAAGAGAATAAAAACAGGCTTACCATTTTACTGCTTGCTTTGAGCGGAATTGTTCTTATAGTGGCAAGTACCATGTTTGGCAGGGATGAGGAGGATGCGGTGACGGAGTACACGGAGATAGGCTTCTATACCGCGTATCTTGAGGAGAGAATTACAGACCTTTGCAACAGCCTGTATGGTGTTTCCGACACTCAAGTTTTTTTGACTCTCGACTGTTCGAGCGAGCAGATATATCAAAATGACAGTGCATCCGATTTTCTCATACTTACCGGGGACGATGGAGATATGGCAGTCAAGCTTTGCGAGATATACCCCAAAGTACGCGGTATCGCAGTAGTATGCCGAGGGGGAGATATACCGAGAATACAAGCCACAGTAACAGATCTATTGGCAGCAGCCCTTGGTCTTCCGAAAAATCAAATTCAAGTGGCAGGAAGCTCGTGATTTGCGGAATATTCGGAGCCTGAAGGGCATAAACTGTAATGAAATATTTATCGGAGGTAATATGTATGATAAAATTCAGAGAAATCGGAGATAAGATCAGGCAGGCCGGCAAAAAAATGGGAACCAAGACACTGATCGCAGCAGGAGCGGTCCTTGTGCTCGGATGTGCGGTGGCTCTCAGCCTTATTCTCGGCGGTGGAGACGGCAGCATGGTGGACCAAAAGAATAAGCTGGCTGTTGACCTCACTTCTGACGGCGCAGGAGAAGTTCTTCAGCCAAACGAAGTGAAGGATTATTTTGCAACAATAGCGCTTCAGAGAGATCAGGCGAGAGATGAGGCCATGGCGGTTTTGAAGACTGTGACTGAAAGTGAAACTGCACTTGAAGAAGCCAAACAGGCGGCACTTACCGACATAAACAAAATTGCTGCCGATATAGAGCGTGAGGCAAACATTGAGACTCTTGTCATGTCAAAAGGCTTTGAACAGTGCATTGCAGTTATCAGTGACAATAAATGCAATATAATCGTTCAGACGAACGGACTTCTTCCCGGACAGCTTGCTCAGATTGCTGAGATTGTTTACGAGCAGACGGGTATTGTCCCGGAAAACTTGAAAATCATCGAGAAAAATACATAAAAAAATTCTCCCGATTGAGCGATGAACTCAACCGGGAGATCTCTGTTATGCGAAATTACTTCTTTTTCTTTTTGGAAGCTGTGATGATCACGATGGCTATGACAACAACACCGATTATGATAACTACGATTGCGACAGAAGGATTAGTTGAACCGGAGTCAGAAGCATCGGGTACATCAGTCTCGGGTGCGGTTGTTTCGGGTGCAGCGGTTTCAGGTGCTTCAGTCTCGGGTGCAGCGGTTTCTCTCGGACCTGTTTCAAGGACCTCGGGATAACGATCTGCCAGGGTATGAGTGTATAACCAGTCGATCATTTCGCCGTCTACTGCCGCATACTCCCATGCATTGTGTCCCACACCGTTGAGGGATTTGTAGTAGAAGTCCTTGTTGCCTGCTGCGCGAATAGCTCTCGACATAACACGGGTGCCGTCGGCGGGAACAACGTTGTCGCTTGAACCGTGATAGGTTCTGATAGGCATATCCTTGAGCACTTCTGCCTTTGTGGGGTCAGCCGCACCGCAGATCGGAACAGCAGCCGCAAAGAGCTCAGGGTGACGCATGATAGCATCCCAGGTGCCGTAACCACCCATGGAAATACCCATAATGTAAGTCTGAGCACGGTCGCCGCCGTAAGCTGCAGATACTTCATCAAGGATCTTGAGAGCGGTCTTCAGCGCCTTGCTTTCGGGAATCTCATCAACTGAATAGTTACC
The DNA here is from genome assembly GCA_015064345.1 of Oscillospiraceae bacterium. GTDB lineage: Bacteria > Bacillota > Clostridia > Oscillospirales > CAG-272 > UMGS1696. Next base: position 36,310 of record SVSK01000004.1, read on the forward strand.
GTTTTCCCAAGGTGTGTTTACCCACTGATCATCTGTCGGACACTGAGGGGCAATGATAATGGTGTTCTCAAGAAGCTCCGGACGGGTTGCAAAGAGATCGTCGATTACAAGGTTGAGCTGATTTACGTTATCGTTTCCTCGTTCACCTGCACCGTGCAGGAACAGAAGAACGGGGTAGTATTCGGTTTCCTTGTAGTCGGTGGGGAGGATTACAGTATAAGCCACCTCGTAATTATCCTCAGCTGCATTAACATAGGTATCCTTTACTACTGTTGCGGACTCGGGTACAGCATATACGGATACAGCCGTCAGGCAAACAAGCATTGCAACAAGAAGGAGATTAAATATTTTTTTCATAACATTACCTCGAATGATATTTTTATATATTATATCATCACTTTAAGCGAATTTCAATACCTTTTGTTTACACATTGTTATTGCCTTTTGCCTCCCCTGTGTGGTATAATATAGAAAATATTATCTTTTCAGGAGTAAATAATATGACTTGGCTTAACGAATTTGAGGCTGGCCTGCTTCACTCTTTGCACGATCTGCTTCACTGTAAAGCACTTGACTGGTTTTTTCCGCTTATCACAAAGCTTGGTAATGCAGGAATATTCTGGATAATTCTTGCGGTGGTTCTTCTCATATTCAAGAAGACGCGCAGAGCAGGCGTAACAATGGCAATATCGCTCATTCTCGGCCTGCTGATCTGCAACATTACTATGAAGCCCCTTATTGCACGCATTCGCCCCTATGACTTTGACACAACTCTTCAGGCACTTATGCTGTCAACACCCGAACACGATTTTTCGTTCCCGTCAGGACATACCGTAGCGTCCTTTGATGCTGCAGTTGCACTTTGGCTTTGCAACAAAAAGTGGGGAACTCCTGCCGTTATTCTTGCGGCAATCATCGCATTCTCTCGTCTGTATCTTGTGGTTCACTATCCCACGGACGTTCTTGCAGGTGTTGTGATCGCTGTGGCAATCGCTTTTGCGGCATACGCTATTGCAAAATGGTTTATCAAAGTAACAAAGCTGCCTTGCGCTGACTAAACGGTTATTTCACGGTTAAGCTCCAGCTTATCAATATATCCGGATATTGTTTCGGCGGATAGCTTCAGACGTTTCATTTCGTCATCATTCAAAGGAATGTCAAGCACCTGACGCACACCCTCGCGCCCGATGACGGCAGGAACGCTGAGGCAAATATCTTCAACGCCGTAATGTCCGCTGACCAAAGTAGATACAGGGAGGATCGAGCCGTCGTCACTTACGATGGATTTAACGATCCTCTTTGTTGATTGTGCGATAGCGTAGTAGGTTGCTCCTTTATCGCGAATGATATCGTACGCGCTGTTTTTCACATGATCAAAAATCGGATAAAGCTCGCTCATGCTCATTCCGTGCATTTTGCAGTAGTCGATGAGGTCAACGCCTGACACGTTTGCAGATGACCATACGGCCAGCTCACTGTCACCGTGTTCACCAATTATAAATGAGTGAACGTTTCGGGAGTCAACATTAAGCTTGTTTCCGACAAGATACTTCAGGCGTGCCGTATCGAGTACTGTTCCGCTTCCGATGACACGGCTCGGATCAAATCCCGACAGCTTCAGTGCAACGTGTGTCAGGATGTCTACGGGGTTTGTTACAACGAGAATAATACATTCCTTGTTGACCTCTGTGATCCTGTCAATGATATCGTGGAAGATTTTTGCATTGCGGTTGAGCAGATCAAGACGCGTTTCGCCTTCTTTTTGGTTCACTCCTGCGGCGATTATGACTATGGAAGCATCGCTGAGCGCGGAATAAGTGGAAGAATATATCTGCATTTGTGAGAGAAAAGGAAGACAATGTGCTAAGTCCAGCGCCTCCCCTCGCGCTTTGGCTTCATTTGCATCAATGAGAGCCATTTCGTTGAACATCTCACTCTCCATGAGTGTGTAGGCAATAGTCGCGCCAACGAATCCGCAGCCGACAATTCCAATCTTTTTTATATCTGTCATATTAACCTCCGATAAATAATATTTCGGGATTAGTATGAGCAAAACAGAGTAAAATATCCTAAAAAAGAAAACTGCATTACGGTGAATGCAGTTTTTTGTATTATCTGATTTCAACAGTGACTTTCTTGTCAGCCATTTTAGCGGCTGCTTTTGTGACGGTACGGAGCGCACGGGCAATTTTGCCATGCTTGCCAATTATCATACCCATGTCAGCTTCTGCTACCTTAAGTGTCAAAACAGTGCCGGATTCGTTTTCCTCTTCCGTTACACTAACAGCGTCCGGATCGTCTACAATAGCGCGAGCCATACCGGCAAGGACCTCTTTCAAGTCAATGTCGTGATAGGTTGCACCGGTTGTGTTGTCCATAATTATTTGATAATACCTGTCTTTGTGAGAAGAGACTTAACTGTTTCAGTGGGCTGAGCACCGTTCTGGAGCCACTTCTGAACCTTTTCCTCTTCAACCTTGATGTCTGCAGGGTTTGTCATAGGGTTGTAGTAACCGACCTCTTCGATGAATCTTCCGTCGCGGGGAGATCTGGAATCTGCAACAACGATGCGGTAGAAGGGAGCTTTCTTTTTACCCATTCTTCTGAGTCTGATCTTAACCATTTTGTCCTCCAAAATTTTGTAAATAATATATTTTTTGTATTTTATAAAAATCCGTGGTGTGCTATCACATCATAAACGGCATTTTCATCTTCTTCATGGCTTTCATGCCTTTTTTACCGGATGAGAACTGCTTTATCATGTTGTTCATCATATCATACTGTTTGATGAGCTTGTTCACTTCTTCAACAGTAGTACCGCTTCCGGCAGCGATTCTCTTACGTCTTGAACCGTTAAGCAGATTTGGATGCTCTCTTTCCTGAACCGTCATTGAGAGAATGATGGCTTCCGTTCTTGCCATGGCGCGCTCGTCGATCTTTGCATCTTTAAGCTGACCTGGCTTTACACCGGGAATCATACCCATGAGCTGATCGAGATTGCCCATCTTCTTTATCTGTCTGAACTGGTCAAGGTAATCTGTAAGAGTGAAAGTGTTCTCACGTAGCTTTCTTTCAAGTTCTTCCGCTTTTTTATCGTCAAAGGCCTGCTGAGCCTTTTCGATCAATGTAAGAACGTCGCCCATTCCGAGAATTCTTGATGCCATTCTGTCGGGGTGGAAGGGCTCGATCGCATCAAGCTTCTCACCGATACCGATGAACTTGATGGGCTTACCTGTTACGTGGCGAATGGAAAGTGCCGCACCGCCTCTTGTGTCACCGTCAAGCTTGGAAAGAAGCACACCGGTGATATCAAGCTGCTCGTTGAAAGAGGAGGCAACGTTTACTGCATCCTGACCCGTCATCGCATCAACTACGAGGATGATCTCAGTAGGCTGCACGTTTTCCTTGATAGAGCAGAGCTCATTCATCAGCACCTCGTCAACATGGAGACGACCTGCGGTATCAATGAATACCATGTCGTGACCGTGGCGGCGAGCGTGCTCAAGTCCTGCTTTAGCTATCTCAACAGGATTGCCGAGTCCCATTTCAAATACGGGAACGTCTATCTGACCGCCAACGACCTTGAGCTGGTCAATAGCGGCGGGTCTGTAAACGTCACAGGCTACAAGCAAAGGACGCTTACCTTGTTTCTTGTACATACCCGCAAGCTTTGCAGAGTGAGTTGTCTTACCTGAGCCCTGAAGACCGACCATCATTATGACTGTCGGAGGCTTTGAGGATATCTGAAGCTTGTTGTTAGCCTCTCCCATGAGCTTGATAAGCTCTTCGTGAACGATCTTGATGATCTGCTGAGCAGGGAGGAGACTCTCAAGCACTTCAGAACCAACAGCGCGCTCGGTAACAGACTTGATAAATTCACGAACTACCTTGAAGTTTACGTCAGCTTCAAGCAGTGCAAGCTTGACCTCACGCATACCCTCTTTTACATCGGATTCTGTGAGCTTACCTTTATTTCTGAATTTTTTGAAAGCTTTCTCAAGCTTTTCGGATAAATTATCAAACATTTTTACTCCTGTATATCACCGTCAGACCGATCAGCGGTACGAACGGTGTTCAGCATTTCGATAACCTTTTGAAGCTTGACCTGTGTGTCGGGATCCGTGCCTGCCGAGATACATGCCACTTGGGCGATGATCTCATCAACAATTGCGGACTGCTCACGGCTCTTTTCTATGATCTTAAGTTTGGCTTCAAGGTCATAAACTTCTTCTTCGCTTTTCTTAATGGCGTCGCGAACACCCTGACGGGAAATTCCCGTAAGCTCGGATATCTCTGAAAGGGAGTAATCTTCATTATAGTAGTAATCAAGTATCTCCCGTTTGCGCTCTGTGAGAAGCACACCGTAGGTGTCAAGCAAAACAGGGAACATCATATTTTTTTCAAACATAAAATCCCCTCACAATGCTGTAAAGTAAATCACTTTACAGAGTATACCACATCGACTACCCTTTGTCAATAGGAAAAATAAAATATTTTCGGGAATTTTCACAAAAAAATCAGACTGTCTCCGTGTAAAATAAACAGAGAGCAGTCTGTGTGAGTTATTTACTTTTCGAGCCACTTATGGAGAAGCTCCGAATCGCGGTAAAGCTGGTCTTCGCTACCGTCGCGCACAAATTCCATGTGAAGACTGTGGTCACGTCCGTCAGAGCCGATAATGTCAATGTACTTTCTCCAAATTGTCTCACCGTCTCCGAGAGGAAGCATATCGCCGCCAATCCAATGGAAAACGTGAATGTTTGTACAGTAAGGCATGATCGCTTTGCAGGAGGCAATATTGTATTCTTCATCCTTGAACTGATTAGGCTGCCAGTACAGGCGAAGATTGTTCTCGGCAACATCATTCAGCAGGCGAAGTGCGCTGTCGTAGTGGTCGGTAAGCGTATTTCCGTGGAATTCGGGACAAACCGTAATGCCGTAAGGCGAGGCGATCTTGCAAACCCGCTTGAGATTTTCCGTAGTCGCTCGACGTTCTTCTTCAGTAGCATCGCAGGACCACTGCTTTCCCGCCCACACTCTGATCATATTTGTGCCAAGACGTGCGGTTGTTTCGATCTGCGCCGCGATCTCCTCATCAGTACCCGTACATCTGTAGTATGAGCCATAGGACGCAATCTTAATTCCGTTATTCTGTGAAGCGCGTACAGCCTCTTCAATCGCCGCAATATCCATCGGGGGAACGTGTACGTCGCCGCCCCATTCGATCTCATATAGTCCTGCTTTCTTTGCAATTTCTGCAACCTTATCCTTGTCAAACTTTCTGAATGTGACAGAAATCAGTCCGGTTGTAAGCATATTTTTATCTCCTGTTATTTAGATTAGTCTGTATTTTTTCAGCACATCTGTAAGCCGCGCAAGATTATCTTTTCCGATTTCGCAAAGCGGTAGCCTTAATGTGCCGCCGCAAAGTCCCATAATCTCGCAAACTGCCTTTACAGGTATCGGATTAACCTCGCAAAACAGCACCCCGAATAGATCGTGAAGCTCTCTCTGAAGCAAAGCTGCACCCCGTGTATCTCCGCTTGTAGCAGACTCCGCGAGCGCGTGCATCCGCTCTGGAATAATGTTCGCCGCAACAGATATCACACCGACTCCGCCGAGTGCACAAATAGGAAGGGTCTGATCATCGTTTCCGCTGTAAAGTGCCAGCTTGTCACCTACACGGGAAGTTATGTCTGCCGCATAGGAAATGTTGCCTGAGGCCTCTTTTATACCCACGATATTCGGGTGATCCGAAAGTCGCTCGTATACTGAAAGCGGAATATTTACTCCGGTGCGGGAGGGGATGTTGTACAGTATAGTCGGGCAGTCTGCCGCATCAGCGATGGCAGTGAAGTGACGTACAAGCCCCTCGTCACTTGCTTTGTTGTAATAAGGTGAAACTACAAGCACACCGTCGCATCCGGCATCGTGCGCGAATTTTGACAGCTCAACGGAATAGGCAGTTCTGTTTGTGCCTGTGCCTACGATCAGCGGAACTCTGCCGCCAACCTTTTCAGCTGCGTAACTGATGCATTCGCGCCTCTCTTTGTCGGTCATGGTGGATGACTCGCCTGTTGTGCCAAGTACTAAAATTGCGTCAGTGCCCGAGGAGACTTGAAAGTCAATCAGCCTGCCGAGAGAGGGAAGATCGAGAGAACCGTCGCTGTAAAACGGTGTAACCAGGGCAACACACGACCCTGTGAACGGTAATGATTTATATGACATAGTAAACTCCAAACATAAATTGATCGAAAACAGTTGAAAACGGCCGCGATGTGTTATATAATTATAAATAGCCGTTTTCTTACAATACAATTTATGCCGAGCGGAGTCTATTGTTTACAATAATGATAACACGCGCACCACGGTTTGTCAAGGCACGGCTGGTAACCGAAATAAAACAAATCGGAGCTGAATTATGATTAAAAATGCACTTCCGCAGACTGATTTGCGTCTGTCGGATTTTTATTATGACTTGCCTGAGGAGAGAATAGCACAAACTCCCCTTGAGCCCCGTGACTCATCCCGCCTTTTGGTTCTCGACCGAGAAAACGACACAATAGAGCATAAGGTGTTCAGAGACATTATCGACTATCTTGAGCCGGGAGACGTGCTTGTTGTTAACGATACAAGAGTTATCCCCGCGCGAATCATCGGTCACAGAAAGCTGCGATACGACGAATTCACAAAAGAAAAGGTGGAAACCGGATCAACAGCCCCTGTTGAGCTTTTGCTTCTCAAACAGCGCGAGAACGATGTATGGGAGGCGCTTGCAGGACCCGGAAAACGAGCAAAGCCTGGAGACGTTATCGAATTCGGTGACGGACTTCTTGAGGCTCATATCCTTGATGTAATAGAAGGCGGATGCAGACTAGTTAAGTTTATCGTTAATGGTGCTGAAACAATGTTTGAAGCTCTTGACATTCTCGGCACAATGCCACTTCCACCGTACATTACGGAAAAGCTTGACAATCCCGAAAGATACCAGACTGTGTACTCTCGTCACCAAGGATCAGCTGCAGCACCAACCGCGGGACTTCATTTTACCCCCGAATTGCTCGAGCGCATCAAGGAGAAAGGAATCGAGATAGTTCCCGTATTGCTTCATGTAGGACTTGGCACGTTCAGACCTGTAAAAGAGGACAAGATAGCTGATCACGAAATGCATTCCGAGTACATTCGCGTAACAGAAGAATCAGCAAAAATTATAAACGAACGTAAGGCGGCAGGCGGCAGAGTTATCGCTGTGGGAACAACATCATGCCGTGTTCTTGAATCTGCGTCTACTGATGACGGAGTGCTTCAGACTGTTGACACCGACACAGGAATTTTTATCTACCCGGGATATAAATTCAAGATAGTTGACGCGCTTATCACCAACTTCCATTTGCCGGAAAGTACACTTCTCATGCTTGTGTCTGCTCTTTCAAGCCGTGAGCAGATCATGCGCGCATACAAGACTGCAGTAGAAGATAAATACCGCTTCTTCAGCTTTGGCGATGCGATGTTTATTAAGTAATAACGGAGATAATATGGCAGAAGATATCTGGACTATCCTTTATAATAAAGCGGTAGCTGTGCAAAATCCCCGTGTGATCTCGCCGTTTATTGAGGCGGGAGGGGTTGGCGCTGCAATACTGACAAAAAGCGGAAATATTTATACCGGTGTCTGTATAGATACGGCAAGCACCCTCGGTATGTGCGCAGAGCGAAATGCAATAGCCAACATGATTACAAACGGCGAGCATAATATTGACAAGGTAGTTGCTGTCATGCCAAACGGTGAGGTCGGATCTCCTTGCGGTGCGTGCCGTGAGTTTATGATGCAGCTTGCCTGTGACAGCGGTGAGATAGAAATACTTACCGATTACGAAAGTCGAACTGTAGTAAAACTAAAAGAGCTTCTCCCAGACTGGTGGGGAAAAGAGAGGTTTGAATGAACAAAATTAAAACGATCTCAATACTCGGACCTACCGCGTCAGGGAAAACAGGACTTGCCATAGAACTTGCGAAGAGGCTTGACGGCGAGATAATTTCCTGTGACTCCATGCAGTTGTACCGAGGAATGGATATAGGCACAGCAACTCCCGATATGGAAGAGCGCGCCGGAATACCTCATCATCTGATGGATGTGGTAGACCCAGAATATGATTTTTCAGCCATGGAGTACGCCAAGCTTGCTTCGGAGGCTATCGCTGATGTTGCATCCCGCGGTAAGTTTCCGATTCTCTGCGGCGGTACCGGAATGTATCACGATTCACTAATGAAAATATCATCGTTTTCAGAAGGTGAGGCAGATGAAGCACTGCGTGATGAGCTGTATAAATACGCACAGGACAACGGAAATGAAGCGCTTCACGAAATGCTCGCGGAGTTTGATCCGGAAGCTGCGGCAAATATTCACCCGAACAATGTAAAAAGGGTCATTCGAGCAATCGAGATATACAAGACAACAGGTAAGACAAAAACCGAAACTGACCGTGAGCAGATCTCCGGTGAGATACCCTATGACAATACCGCGTTTATCTTGGACTTTGCTGACCGCGACCTCTTGTACTCACGGATAGAGAAGCGTGTTGATATAATGATTGATATGGGGCTTGAGAGGGAAGTGCGTGATATTCTTTGCTCCGGCAGAAGTATCAGCAGGACCGCATCACAGGCGATAGGATACAAAGAGTTTCTGCCATACTTCAATGGAGAAAAAACACTCGACGAGGTGGCGGCAGATATCAAGCTGGCAACACGTCACTACGCAAAGCGTCAGATGATCTGGTTCAGACGATATAAGGATGCTGTTCGCCTCGTTCCGGATAAGTGCGGGGAAATACTCTCATCATCCTCCCTTGCAAACGAGGCACTACTATATATAGTATAGTAAAACTAAATATTGCGGATATATTGTGTGATTCAAAATATCCGCATTTTTTTATTGTTAGTTTCAACTTCCGTAACACCGTATTAATTTCTTGTAAAATCCATAGAAATTGAGCGGAAAAATTCGTTAAAATCGCCGAACAAGTTCCAATTGACAACACTGACTATATATGGTACAATACTAACGCACGAAACACAATATATAGTATTTTACAGTAGATTTGGAGGAATCGAACCATGAAAATGAAAATTATCAAGAGAAACGGATCTGAGGCTGAATTTGACAGCACGAAGATACTTAATGCTATAACAAAGGCAAACGACAACGTTGAAGAAAAATATCGCATGACTGACTTGCAGATCGAGCGCATCACCGAGCGTGTTGTGCTTGCGTGTGAGCAGCTCGGCAGATCCCCCTCTGTTGAAGAAGTGCAGGACCTTGTAGAGCGTCAGATCATGGCACACGGTGCGTTTGAGGTGGCTAAGGCTTACATTACATACCGCTATACCCGGACCCTTATTCGTCAGTCCAACACAACTGACGACAAGATCCTCTCTCTTATCGAATGCAATAACGAAGAAGCAAAGCAGGAAAACTCCAACAAGAACCCGATCATCAACTCCACCCAGCGCGACTACATGGCAGGTGAGGTTTCCCGTGATATTACAAACAGAATACTTCTTCCTCAGGACATAGTTGAAGCACACAACGAGGGCCTCATCCACTTCCACGACTCCGACTATTTCGCGCAGCATATGCACAACTGCGATCTTGTTAATCTCGGCGATATGCTCCAGAACGGCACAGTTATCACAGGCACACTTATCGAGAGACCTCACAGCTTCTCAACAGCCTGCAACATTGCTACTCAGATCATCGCACAGGTTGCTTCCAATCAGTACGGTGGACAGTCTATCTCCCTCACACATCTCGCTCCGTTCGTTCAGGTAAGCCGCGAGAAGATCCAGAAGGACGTTGCCGCTGAAAACGAGCTTCTCGGACGCAAAATGACTGAAGAAGAAGCAAGTCTCATCGTTGAAAAGAGACTTCGTGAAGAGATCCGCCGCGGCGTTCAGACAATTCAGTACCAGGTTGTAACACTTCTTACAACAAACGGCCAGGCACCATTCGTTACAGTATTTATGTATCTCGGCGAAGCGGAAAACGAGTCACAGCGCCGTGACCTTGCTATTATTATTGAGGAGGTTCTTCTCCAGAGAATCCAGGGAGTTAAGAACGAAAAGGGCGTATGGGTAACTCCCGCATTCCCGAAGCTTATCTATGTTCTTGAAGAAGACAATATTCACGAAGATTCCAAGTATTGGTATCTTACAAAGCTGGCGGCAAAGTGTACTGCAAAGCGCATGGTTCCCGACTACATTTCCGAAAAGAAGATGCTTGAACTTAAGGTTGACAAAAACGGCGAGGGACATTGCTACACCTGTATGGGCTGCCGCAGCTTCCTGACACCTTATGTAGACCCCGAAACAAACAAGCCAAAGTATTACGGCAGATTCAACCAGGGCGTTGTAACTATCAACCTTCCCGATATCGCTCTTTCTTCCGGTGGAAACCGTGAAAGATTCTGGCAGATATTCGACGAAAGACTTGAACTCTGCTACCGCGCACTATGGTGCAGACATGAGCGTCTCAAGGGAACTCTCTCTGATGCCGCTCCCATTCTTTGGCAGTACGGCGCATGTGCACGACTTGAAAAGGGCGAGCCCATCGACAAGCTCCTCTACGGCGGATATTCTACGATCTCCCTCGGATACGCGGGACTCTATGAGTGCGTAAAGTATATGACAGGCAAGAGCCATACAGATCCTGAAGCAACTCCCTTTGCACTTGAGATAATGGACTACCTCAACGCTGCTTGCCGCGGTTGGAAGGCTAAGCATAATATTGACTTCAGCCTTTACGGAACTCCTCTTGAGTCCACTACATATAAGTTTGCAAAGTGCTTGCAGAAGAGATTCGGCATCGTCCCCGGCGTTACAGACAAGAGCTACATTACAAACAGCTACCACGTTCACGTAACAGAGGACATCAACGCATTTGATAAGCTTCGCTTTGAGGCACAGTTCCAGCATCTCTCTCCCGGCGGCGCGATCTCCTATGTTGAAGTGCCCAACATGCAGAACAACATTGACGCAGTTCTCGAGGTTATGAAGTTCATCTATGATAACATTATCTACGCAGAACTGAACACCAAGAGTGACTACTGCCAGGAATGCGGATATGATGGAGAGATCCAGATCGTTGATGACGGCGGAAAGCTTGTTTGGGAATGCCCGAACTGCCATAACCGCGATCAGGATAAGATGAACGTTGCACGCCGTACCTGCGGATACATTGGCACACAGTATTGGAACCAGGGCAGAACTCAGGAAATCAAGGAAAGAGTCCTTCACCTGTAATCGGAGCATACTATGCACTACGGAGAAATTAAAGATTGCGATATTGCGAATGGTCCCGGAGTAAGAGTCTCGCTGTTCGTGTCCGGATGCACCAATCATTGTGAGAACTGTTTTCAGCCGCAAACTTGGGATTTTTGCTACGGTCAGCCGTTTACCGAGGAGACTGAAGAAAAGATCCTCTCAATGCTGGCACCGGCATATATCAAAGGACTGACTTTGCTTGGCGGAGAACCATTTGAACCAAAGAATCAGGAGAGACTGCTTCCGTTCGTTCGACGGGTCAGAGAAATCTATCCGAACAAGACAATTTGGGCGTTCTCGGGCTTTACCTACGAGGAGTTGTGCGACAAATCCTCCTACGCGAACTGCGAATACACTTCCGAGCTTCTTTCATTGATCGACGTGCTTGTTGACGGACGGTACGTAGAGAGATTGCGTAATATCTCACTTCGCTTCAGAGGCTCGGAGAACCAAAGGCTCATTGACCTTGTGAAAACAAGACAAAAGGGAAGCGTAGTCCTTTGGGATAAATAAAAATCAAAGAAAAAAGACAGTATAGCTTTTGCCGTACTGTCTTTTCTGTTTCAAAAGAGGATATTCTTATTGACTTACGTTACTTATTTTGCAGAGAGATCGTTTTCGTACTTTTCGATCATCTTCTTAACCATCTGACCGCCGATAGAACCTGCCTGACGGGAAGTGAGGTCGCCGTTGTAACCATTCTGAAGATTTACCCCAACTTCATTTGCAGCCTGAATCTTGAACTGCTCCATAGCAGCTTTTGCTTCGGGAACAACGATTCTGTTAGAATTCTTTGTAGCCATTTTTGTTTTCTCCATTCAAAATCATAAATGTTTCTGAGAGATTGTTTTCTCTCGGCGAGACTTCTGTCTCACGCTAATATTATGATTCATGTGTTACGAATTTATGAATGGTAATTTGTGAGAGGGAAACGGAGTGATTTTGTTCTAAATTATGTGGATTAATCGAATAATCATTAAATAATCAAAAATCCGTGACCATTTTTGAGAGAATTTGCTGATAAATATCACATAATATTCCGTATTTCTATTTACTTTCCGCGGCATTTGTAGTACAATTACTATGTATATCTATATAATTATATATATTATAGCATAAATCAATCTTTAAGCGAGGACTGTAAAATGAAGAAACGCATACTGTTCATTTTTGCTACAGTACTGTTAGCTTGTCTTTTAACGGCAGCAGTCAGTGCCGAAGACCGCGGTGTCATAGACTCTGGCAAATGCGGCGATAATCTAACATGGACATTGTATGATGACGGTGAACTTGTTATCGAAGGCACAGGTGATATGTGGGATTATGTGATAGTGGGAACTAATGGGCCCGGATGTGGTGGGATCATTTCATCAGCCCCTTGGGTAAGCTATTCGAAATTGACTAAGTTAACAATTTCATCCGGTGTTACGTCTATCGGTAACCTTGCATTCATAAATTGCAGCAGCTTCACAGGCGATTTGACAGTCCCGGACAGCGTGAAAACAATTGGTATCAGAGCATTTTGTGGTTGCATCGGATTTACTGGCAGTCTGAGAATTGGCAACAGCATAACCACGATAGGCGAGGGTGCGTTCGAGGGCTGTACCGGCTTCACAGGCGATTTGACAGTCCCGGACAGCGTAGAAACTATCGGCGTTCTCGCATTCTATGGATGTAGCGGCTTCACAGGAGATCTTGTAATTCCCGACAGCGTAACAACGATTGGTGGCGGTGCATTCTGGGACTGTAGCGGCTTCACAGGCAGCCTAACAATAGGAGATAGCGTAACCACAATTGGTGAAAGTGCATTTGCTGATTGCAGTGGCTTCAAAGGCAACCTAACAATAGGTGATAGCGTAACCACAATTGGTTTTAGAGCATTCGGGTCCTGTAGTGGCTTCACAGGTAATTTAGTAATTCCCGATAGCGTAATATCAATTGGTGATGATGCATTCATTTTTTGCAACGGATTTAATGGAAGTCTAACAATAGGTAATAGCGTGACCATAATTGGTGAGTTTACATTCGCTTATTGCAGCGGCTTCACAGGTGATTTAGTAATTCCTGATAGCGTAACCACAATTCGTGATCTGGCATTCTCTGAATGCAGTGGCTTTACAGGTGATTTAGTAATTCCTGATAGCGTAACCACAATCGGTGACAGTGCATTCATGAACTGCAGCGGCTTAACAGGCGACCTGACAATCCCGATCGGCGTAACTATAATTGGTGACTATGTATTTTCTGGTTGCAGTGGCTTCACAGGTAACCTGACAATCCCGAACAGCGTAATTTATATTGGTGACTATGCATTCCATGGCTGCAGCGGATTAACCGGTGATCTTGTAATCCCGAACAGTGTTACAACAATTGGTAAGAATGCATTCGCTTTTTGTAGAAGTTTTAATGGTATCCTAATCATTGGTGACAGCGTTGCATCAATCGGTGATTTTGCTTTCGGATATAGCGGCGGTTTCTCATACATTATTATTGGTGAAAATAACACTGAATATTATTGCAAAAGCAATTGTTTGATTAAATCTTCAACAAATGAGTTAGTATTAGGGTGCAAAAACAGTATTATACCTAATTGTGTAGCCTCGATTGGCAACTATGCATTCTCGAATTGTAGCGGCTTAACAGGTAACCTTGTAATCCCCGATAGCGTAACAACAATTGGCGATTTTGCATTCGCTTACTGCAGCGGCTTAACAGGTGATCTTATAATCCCGAATAGTGTTACTGCAATTGGTAACAATGCATTCGTAGGCTGTACAGGATTTACAGGTTGTCTTACTATTTCTAATAGAGTAACTGAAATTAGAAGCAGTACATTTTTGGGATGTAGCGGCTTTACGGGCAGTCTCACTATTCCTGATAGTGTAACTTCAATCGGTAATTTTGCATTCAGTCAATGCCCTGGCTTATCTGGTGACCTTGTAATCCCAGATAGCGTGACCACGATCGGAGATGAAGCATTCTACTATTGTAGCGGCTTTACAGGCGACCTTATAATACCCGACGGCGTTATCACTATTGGTGAGAGAGCATTCTTTAAATGCGAAGGCTTCACAGGCAACCTAATAATTGGTAATAGCGTAACTACGATTGAAGATGGTGCATTCTATCTGTGTAACGGCTTCACTGGAGATCTCGTGATTGGGGGCGGCTTAACAACAATAGGCGATAGTGCATTGTTAGAGTGCAAAAGACTAAATGGAATCGAAGTAGATGTAAATAATAATGTGTATCATAGCGATGGAGATTGCTTAATTGAGACCGCAAGCAATGAATTAATTTTGGGTTGCAAGAATAGTGTTATCCCCAATTATATTAAAATAATCGGTGATTACGCATTCGATTATTGTACAGATTTTACAGGCAACTTGGTAATTCCGGACAGTGTAACATCAATCGGTGATGGTGCATTTGGAGGATGTAGCGGATTAACAGGCAGCTTGGTAATTCCGGACAGTGTAACATCAATCGGTGATAGTGCATTCTATGGATGTAGCGGATTCACAGGTGATCTTGTAATCGGCGACAGCGTAACATCGATTGGTGGTTCAGCATTCGCTTTCTGCAGCGGCTTCACTGGGGACCTTGTGATCGGCAACAGCGTAACAACGATTGGTGTCGGTGCATTTAGGAACTGCAGCGGCTTCACAGGTGATCTTGTTATCCCTAACAGCGTAACATCGATTGGTTTTAGGGCATTCTATAACTGCAGTAGCTTAACCAAAGCAACCATCTATACTACTGATGCAACATTTGGTACGGCGATCTTCTCCGGCACTTCCCCTGACTTCACTATCTACGGCTACGCAGGGTCTACGGCTGAAGCTTACGCAACCGCAAACAACCACCCGTTTGTAGCCTTCGATGCCTTCACCCTCACCGGCGCACTCACAACCTACCTCTCCGCCACCGACGACGTAACGCTCTCTCTCTTCGCACCTGATACAACCGAGCCTGCGTACACAATCACACTTGCAGGCGATGCAACAGAGTACAAGTTCGACGCGGTAGCCCCCGGTACATACACAATGGTCGTTAAAAAGAAAAACCATGTTACTCGCGAGTACGAGCTTGTAATCGGTGAAGAGGACGTAACTCAGGACGTTAAGATCCATCTCATCGGTGACCTCGACGGAAACGGCAGGGTTAACACCCGCGACTGGAATGCAGTTCGAGATCACATTAACAAATCGGCGGTTATAACTGATTCGTACAAGTTTGCCTGTGCTGATATCGACGGAAACGGCAAGGTTAATACCCGTGACTGGAACGCAATCCGCGACCATATCAACAAATCCAACCCTTTATGGTAAATTAACCATCTCTTGTTTGAGATAAACTCATAACTTGTCTTAATATCCAACCCGTGCCCCATAAGCCATATGGGGTATGGTTAGGGTTTAAGAATATAGGGCGAAAGCCCCGCAGCTTTAGTGAAAGGCGAGACACTCAAGCGGTGAGCACTTTTATCTCGCAAAAAAGAAAGGAGCTTGGTCATGAACAAGCGAATTATTTCAACTGTCATGGTCTTGTCCATGTTGTTTATTATGTTGGTATCTGCAGTACCTTCATATGCCGCAACTACGGAAGACCTGACGATCACGGCTGTGGCTGATAAATCTACAGTCGTGGCTGGCGACACGGTCACCTTTACGGTGAAGATCGGTCCTCACACCGATCTGCTGGGACTGGCATTTCAGTTGGATATACCGGACGGACTTACTTATGTAGTCGGATCCTATAAGCTGACTGAAGACCTTAAATCAACGTTGGGAGCGAGTAGTTGTGAGTTCTATGAGAGCACTCTATTCTTCCTTGCGGATGCTCAGTACACTTCAACAAGTGAACTTGACATCATGACATTCCAGTGCACGGTAGATGCGGATGCGACCGGAACTCTCACTCTCGGCTTTATGCCTGATGAGAATGAGGACAACTACAACCATGCAAAAAACCTTAATTTGGTTCACGTTCCTGCATCTGTAGTTGTAGCTACACCTGTTACTGGTGTAACACTTCAGGAGACTATGTCTCTCAAGAGAGGGGAAACAAAGACCCTCAGCTTCACAGTAACCCCTGCTGATGCTACTAACACGGCTGTTCAGTTTACTTCCGGCAATCCTGAAATTGCTACTGTAGACGAAACAACCGGTGCTGTAACCGGTGTTAAAAAGGGTACAGCTATTATCACAGTAACAACAGAAGACGGTGGATTCACAGCAACATGTACTGTGACTGTTATTTGTATTCACGGCGGTGGTACAGCAACATGTCAGACACTTGCGGTTTGTGAATATTGTGGAGAATCTTACGGTAGACTTGCCGACCACAACCCTGAGACCGAATGGACAAAGGATGAAACCGGCCACTGGTACAAGTGTAAGACAGAAGGCTGTACAGAAAAGGTAGACTTCGCAGCACATACACCTGATCATGAAGGTGGAGCAAGCGAAGACTATGCAGTAAAGTGTACAGAATGTGATTACACCATCTACGAGCGGCTTGAGCACACCCACGTCTTCGACAGACAGGAAACAACAGATACATACAAGGTATGTGATGCAACCTGTCAGACAAAGGCAACGTACAAGTATTCTTGTAAGTGCGGTGAAGCAGGCACAGAAACCTTCGAGGTTGGTGACTATGCTGACCACAATCCTGAGACCGAATGGACAAAGGATGAAACCGGCCACTGGTACAAGTGTAAGACAGAAGGCTGTACAGAAAAGGTAGACTTCGCAGCACATACACCTGATCATGAAGGTGGAGCAAGCGAAGACTATGCAGTAAAGTGTACAGAATGTGATTACACCATCTACGAGCGGCTTGAGCACACCCACGTCTTCGACAGACAGGAAACAACAGATACATACAAGGTATGTGATGCAACCTGTCAGACAAAGGCAACGTACAAGTATTCTTGTA
>SVSK01000004.1:53584-58945 GCA_015064345.1 Oscillospiraceae bacterium
GAATGTGATTACACCATCTACGAGCGGCTTGAGCACACCCACGTCTTCGACAGACAGGAAACAACAGATACATACAAGGTATGTGATGCAACCTGTCAGACAAAGGCAACGTACAAGTATTCTTGTATGTGCGGTGAAGCAGGCACAGAAACCTTCGAGGTTGGTGACTATGCTGACCACAATCCTGAGACCGAATGGACAAAGGACGAAAGCGGCCACTGGTACGCATGCCAGACACCGGGCTGTACTGAAAAGGTAGATTTCGCAGCGCATACACCTGATCATGAAGGTGGAGCAAGCGAAGACTATGCAGTAAAGTGTACAGAATGTGATTACACCATCTACGAGCGGCTTGAGCACACCCATGTCTTCGACAGACAGGAAACAACAGATACATACAAGGTATGTGATGCAACCTGTCAGAAGAAGGCGACATACAAGTATTCTTGTAAGTGTGGAGAAGCAGGCACAGAAACCTTTGAGGTTGGTGACTATGCTGACCACAACATGCTCGATGCTACTTGTACAGAACCTAAGAGCTGCGAATGGTGTACTTACACTGAAGGCTCTTCTCTCGGACACCAGCCTTCCGATTGGAAGTCTGACAAGGATGGTCACTGGAAAGTTTGTGTGAGAACAGGCTGTGGAATTATTCTTGAGGAGAAGACTGCTCACACCGACGGAAATAAAGACAGAAAGTGTGACACATGTAATTACGAAGTTGCAGTTTACCGCACATTGACATTTGTTATCAATGATGGTACCGGTGAAGTAAAGACTGTCATAGTAGCAGAAGGTGAAGAATACGAATTACCTGCAAATTATTTGACAGCACCCAAAGGCATGAAATTTGCCGGATGGATCGTAAACGGCAAGGTTTATGCGGAAGGCGCGGTAATAGTAATCAATGGCGATATTGAGATCACACCTAACTGGCAGAAGGATACTAAATACTACGATCGTTTCTATGCTCAGCTTATCATGCTTCACAACAAGAAGTATGACATCAAGGCAAGCGCAGGCGTTGGCGGTACCATTACTCCCGATGGCGTATCCAAGGTTAAGTTCCAGCGTTCCATTACATATACTATCACACCTGATGCAGGATATGTTATCAAGGCTGTAATAGTAGATGGTGAGAATATTGGTGCAGTATCCGAGTACAGTTTCAAGTCGGTAAGAGGAAACCACACAATCAAGGTTGAATTCGAGGCAAAGAGCCCCTACACAGACGTTAATGTTAACGACTGGTTCTATGAGGAGGTTCTCTATGTAACTGAAAAGGATCTTATGAACGGTACCGGCAACGGTATGTTCTCTCCTGCAGTTACAACAGACCGCGCAATGATCGTGACTGTACTCTGGAGACTTGAAGGTAGCCCCGAAATTGATGGCGAAATTCAGTTTACAGATGTAGAAGACGGTCAGTGGTACGCCGATGCTATCAAGTGGGCAGCAGCCAACGCGATTGTAAACGGCTACGGTAACGACAAGTTTGGTCCCGAAAAGGATATCACACGTGAACAGGTTATGGCAATTCTCAACCGTTATGCTGATTATAAGGCATACAAGGACGCAGATGCTGCTTCCGCTACCGGTTATACCTATAGCGAATGGGCAGAAGAAAACGTTGCGTGGGCAATTGCTAACGGACTTACTGACGGTCTTGGCGTAAATGTGAAGGATATGACTGTAAAGGCAGACCGTGCAGAAATTGCGGCATACCTCGCTAGATTCGTTAAAACATTTATCGATTAATTCGCATTAAAGCTCAATGAAGAAAGGGAACTTCGGTTCCCATTCTTCCGAGTATCCTTGAGGGTGACTTCAAGGCTGCTCGGAAGGATACTCAACTAAAAAGGAGAAAAAACAATGAAGTACACGATGAAGTTAATTTGTACAGTGCTTATGGTGGCAATGCTTCTTGGAATTGCACTTGTTGCCAGTGGTGTAGAAATGCGCGAGTATGAAAGCGAAAGCATTACCTTCAACTTTAGTGGAGATCTGCCGTCAAACGACGAGCTTTTCGCGGGATATGTTAACTCTATCATGTATCCAGAAGCACCTGTCACGCTTCAGCCGCAGGGTACGCTTGCAAAGCAGAGCCTCAGTTACAGCGAGAGTGTTATTTATGATATCATGCTTGCGCAGGTTAAAAAGGTCGCAAACGGCGAAACTTCTGATTCAAGGATCCATGTGACAGCAAGTGAACTCAATGCAAGAGGTATAAATACTACATATACCGCCTCCTCTATTGAATCAGCATATCGACAGTTCATGCATGATTACCAGATCGATCTTGCAGATCCTGCATATGCATTGATATACGATCATCCTTATGAGCTGTATTGGTTTGATAAAACGGTAGGTTCCATGGTTGGATATGAATATACAGCCTCTGACGGAGTTATTACAATAACTGAATTCGTGTACTATTTCCAGCTCGTTGAGGATTACCGTTTGGATATAGAAGATCCGTTTACCGTAAACACTGCAAAGACTGGAGCGGCGGTTGCAGCATACAACAATGCCCGTAAGATAGTATCTTCATCGGCATCTCTTGACGACTACAGCAAGCTTGTTATGTATGACGCGGAGATTCGCGAGCTTACTGATTATAACTATGAAGCGATAAACAATGATTTCCCCTATGGTGATCCCTGGCAGGTGATATGGGTATTCGATAACGATCCCTCCACCAAAGTAGTATGCGAGGGATATGCCAAGGCATTCCAGCTTCTGTGCGATCTTTCCGACTTTGAACAGGATATTGTATGCGTGAGTGTTAGCGGTGATGCAAACGGTGCGCATATGTGGAATATTGTAAAAATGGATGACGGCAACAATTATCTCGTTGACGTTACATGGAATGACTCTACTCCCGGAAAATATTTCCTGAAGGGCGGAGTTGGCTCTGTTGCAGGTGGATATACCGTATCAGGATCATTCAGAACATATGACGACCTCACACGTTCTTTATTTGGTGATGACAGCATACTGCGTCTTTGCAGCTCGGAGTATAAATATGTACCGGGTGACGGACGTGATAAGATAGCCAGCGGCGAATGCGGAGATGCACTGACTTGGATCCTGTATACGGACGGAGACCTTGTTATCTACGGCTCTGGCGATATGTGGGACTACGATTATTCAAACAACAAAGCACCGTGGTATACGTATAGAAATAAGATGAAGAAGCTGACATTGTCCGAAGGAATATCATCCATTGGCAAGTATGCCTTCGACGGATGCAGCAACATCAAGGGCGCATTATCCATGCCCGATACTGTTACAAGAATTGGAGATTATGCTTTTTATTCTTGCGGTTTTACGGGCGAATTGACACTGTCTGATAATCTTGAGTATATTGGAGAATATGCATTCTATTTCTGCTACGGATTTAGGGGATCTCTCACAATACCGGAAGGCACTGTTACTATCGGTAACAACGCGTTCTGTGCATGCAATGGATTCAGCGGTGATTTGATCATTCCGGAGGGCGTAAAAACCATTGGAACGAGCGCATTTTGGAACTGCAGTAAGCTCACGGGAAATCTTGTTTTGCCCGACAGCTTGGAGTACATCGGTGAGGGCGCATTCCAAAACTGCTCTTTTACAGGGACATTGTTGCTCCCTGAAAGCGTGACTGTTATCAGTAACAATGCATTTCAAAGCTGTGACTTTACCGGAATACTGATACTGCCTGACACAGTGACGAAGATTGGAAACTATGCTTTTGCGGGATGCAGCGGAATAACCGAGGTTGTAATACCTGCGGGTGTAACATCTGTGGGGAATGAATGCTTTAATTATTGCTCTGCACTTACCACGGCAACGGTTTACTCCACAAACGCCGCTTACGGATTGAACGTATTCGCAAATTCCCACGCCGATTTCACTATCTACGGGTACACCGGCTCTACGGCTGAAGCATATGCGAAGAATAATAACCACCAGTTTGTAACACTGACTACCCGCACCATCATCGACTCCGGTGAATGCGGTGATAACCTCACATGGACTCTTTATGCGGACGGAGAGCTCGTCATCGAAGGCACGGGGGACATGTGGGATTATGATGCTAGTTATGTCCCAAATTTGGGCAAACATATTACATTTGCTCCGTGGGGCACATACGAAAATCGATTGACAAAATTAACACTTACAGAAGGCATAACTTTGATTGGGAATAACGCATTCTACGGCTGTAGCGGCTTTACAGGAGAGCTTGTGATTCCAGACAGCGTAACAACGATTGGTGACGGTGCATTCTATTACTGCAGCGGCTTCACGGGAAAACTTGTTTTACCCAACAGCGTAACTTCGATTTATCCCGGTGCATTCTGCCTTTGTACCGGCTTTACGGGAGAACTTATTATTCCTGATAAAATAACAGGAATTGGTAGTGCTGCATTCGGTGGTTGTAGTGGCTTTACAGGCGATCTTGTAATTCCAAACAGCGTGACATTAATTGGATTTGGCGCATTCTCGGGTTGCAGTGGTTTCACAGGCGATCTTATAATCGGCGATAGTGTAACAACGATTGATTATATGGCATTCCAAGATTGTGTAGGCTTGAAAAAAGTTTTTTTCAAAGGTAATTCTCCTTTTGTTAGTAAGGCAAGCGATGACTCCCGTTCATTTGATGCAGACGTAACTCTTTACTATCTCCCTTCCACAACAGGCTGGACTGACAGCGAGTATTACGATGCTGACGCTAAAACTTGGAATGGCTATAAGCTTAAAGTGTGGACAGACGGCATCACCCTCTCCGGAACAGCCACCTCTTTCGGCACAGCAACGGACGAGGTAACAATCGCTCTCTTCGTACCCGACGCGACAGAAGCCTCTTACACGGTAAAAGTAACCGGCAACACTGCTACATATACCATCGAAGGTGTTGCAGCTGGAACATACACGATGACTGTTGAGAAGAACAATCACGTTACTCGCGAGTACGAGCTTGTAATCGGTGAAGAGGACGTAACACAGGACGTTAAGATCCATCTCAAGGGCGACCTCGACGGAAACGGTAAGGTTAACACCCGCGACTGGAATGCAGTTCGAGATCACATTAACAAATCGGCGGTTATAACTGATTCGTACATGTTTGCTTGCGCTGATATCGACGGAAACGGCAAGGTTAATACCCGTGACTGGAACGCAATCCGCGACCATATCAACAAATCCAACCCTTTGTGGTGATAGCTAAATTTATGAAGATAGGGAACTAAGGTTCCCATTCTTCTCAGTGTCCTTGAGGGAAACTTCAAGTATGCTGAGAGGGATATTCAAGTAAAATTAGGAGAACATTATGAAAAACTCAGCTAAGTTAATCAGCGTAGTTCTTGTGGCAGTGTT